>NZ_RBXX01000001.1 GCF_003635025.1 Saccharopolyspora antimicrobica
GGCCGCTGGTCTCGCAGATCCCGATGGCCGCGCTGGTCGCCGTCATGGTGCTGGTCTCGGTCGGCACCTTCGACTGGCACAGCATCTCCCCCGCCACCCTCAAGCGGATGCCGGTCGGCGAGACGACGGTGATGGTCGTGACCGTGGCCGTCGTGGTGGCCACCCACAACCTGGCCATCGGTGTGGTCGTCGGCGCGATCACCGCGGTGGTCGTCTTCGCCCGCCGCGTCGCGCACCTCGTCGAGGTCACCGCCGTCACCGACCCGGACGGCACCGAGGTCGTCTACCGGGTCACCGGCGAGCTGTTCTTCGCCTCCAGCAACGAACTCGTCCAGCACTTCGACTACGCGGGCGATCCGGACCGGGTGGTCGTCGACCTCACCGACGCCCACATCTGGGACGCCTCCACCGTCGCCGCGCTGGACGCCGTCACCACCAAGTACGCGAGTCGGGGCAAATCGGTCGAGATCGTCGGCCTGAACACCCGCAGCGCCGAGATCCACCACCGGCTCACCGGCGAACTCACCGGCGGCTGACCGGTGCCGCGCAGCCGGGCGGCTGCGCGGCACTCGCGGTCAGGGCACGAGCACCAGGCGGATCGGGTCTCCCACCTTGTTCTCCAGCCGGTGCACCGCTTCGGCGGCCTCGGCCAGCGGCAGGTGGCCGCTGATGGACGGCGAGAGGTCCAGGCGACCGGTGGCGGCCAGGCGGATCAGCTGCTCGACGTGCTCGGGACCGGACCCGTAGTGACCGCGGATCTCGTTGCGGTTCCAGCTGAAGCGCGTGCCGTCGGTGACGGTGAGCGGCTGCGGCGTGAGCCCTGCCAGCACCATGGCACCGCCCCGGCAGAGGGTGCGGGCGGCCTGTTCCCGAACCGCGGGCACGCCGGCGAAGTCGAAGGCCAGGTCCAGGCCTCGGCCGCCGGTCACGCGCAGGACCGACGCGGCGAAGTCCGGGTCGGCCGGGTCGAGGGCGAGGTCGGCGCCGAAGGCGAGCGCGCGCTCGCGAGCGCTGGCCAGCGGATCGACCGCGATCACCGGTGCCGCACCGGCGAGCCGGGGCCAGCTGGATGCCGTGCGCGCCCAGGCCCGCCCGCGCCCCAGATGCCCACCGCCTGAGCCGGGCGGACGTCGCCGGTGGCGACGATGGCGGCGTAAGGCGTGGAGACCGCGTCCGGGATGATCGCGGGCCTGGTCGAAGGGCAGGTCGTCCGGGATCGGGGCGAGGGTGTCCTCGCGGGCGATCGCGTACTGCGCCCAGCCGCCGTCGTAGTCCACACCGCGGGTGCGGGCCATCAGGCAGGGCGCGCGGCGACGGCGGCAGTTGGCGCACTCGCCGCAGCTCTGCCCGGCCTGCAGCGCCACGCGCGTGCCTACGGCCCAGTCGCCGCCCAGGTCCGGGCCGAGCGAGTGGATCACGCCGGCGACCTCGTGCCCGAGGGTGATCTCCTCGACGGGCACGAACGGCTTCAGGCTGCCGTCGATCAGGTGCACGTCGGACAGGCACACCCCGGCGGCCTTGACCTCGATCAGCACCTCCCCCGGCCCGGGAACGGGCACCGGGACCTCTTGGACGCGGAACTCTCCGCTGGGCACGTGCAACCGCCGGCGAGCATGGTGTCCATGGATGAAACCTCCGATTTCTGCGTGGGATCGGCGACTCAGCGCGCGGTGTGGACGTCCTCGACGTAGCGGCCGTCGGCGACCAGCGAATCGAGCCAGGCGGTTCCGTCGCCTCCGGTGCGCTCCGCGTGGATGGCCCGGAACGCGTCGCGCACGCCAGGTGCCATCCGGGTCCCGTCGCCGCAGACGTAGACCTTCGCCCCGTCGCCGAGCAGCTTCCACAGCTCGTCGGCCTCGGCGGCGATGCGGTGCTGGACGAAGGCCTTACCGTCGACCGGTTCGGCGCTGAAGGCCGGGCGCATCTCGACCGCACCGGCCAGCTCGGCCGCGCGCAGTTCGGCGCTGTGCAGGTAGTCGGCATCCGGGGCGTCGCAACCGAAGTAGCACAGCGCCGGGGCGAGCTGGTCGCCGTTCGCCGCGCGGGCGAGCCGGTCGGCGATGGCGCCGCGGAAGGGGGCCAGGCCGGTACCGGCCGAGATCATGATCACCGGGGTGTCGTGGTCGATCCGGAACGCGGCCCGGCACGGCTGGACCCGCGCGAGCACGGTGTCACCGGGGCGCACGTGGTTCAGGTATCCCGAACCCGTGCCGCGGAAGGTGCCGCGCCCCGAGCGCGCAGGGGCCTCGAGCAGTGACACCATCAGGTCGACGTGGTGCGGATCGCCGCCCGGTGACGATGAGATCGAGTAGTGGCGCGGCCGGATCGGCGGCAGCAGGTCCAGCAGCACCGGCCAGGTCAGCTGCTCGATCAGCGCGGGATTGTCCTCGACGACGTCCAGCAGACTGCGGTGGTCCGGGTCTTCGGCCAGGGCCCGCAGGGCCTGCTGCTCGGGCGGGCACGGGTTGAGCTCGGCGAGGGCGGTCAGCTGCGCGCTGGTCGGGCGGTCCTGCAGCTCGACGTGCCGGGTCAGCAGCTCGCGAACGGTCACCGGCCGGTCGACCGCGATCCCGTCCCGGCGCGGCGCGATGCTGAGGACGGTGTCCAGATCCACCCGCAGGATCCGGGCGGCGCGCTCGACCAGGGCCGGGTCGTTGGCCGGGAGCACGGTGAGGTGGTCGGCGGTCCGGTAGGTCTCGCCCTCGGGCAGCTCCAGCCGAACGAAGCGCTTGGTGCGCGAGTAGCCGGGGCTGGTGAGGTCGGCGGTCTCGGTGACCGTCATCGGCGTCATGCCGTGCCGGGCGGCCAGCGGACCACCGGTGAGCTCGGTGACGATGTGCGCGGGACTCGCGGGCTGGTCGGCGCCGACCGCGGCGGGGTCGCCGTGCTCCTCGAGCACGGCGTTGCGCAGTGCGGCGGTGAAGGCCTTGACCGCGCCGGTCAGATCGCCAGCGGCATCAGCCTCCGCGCGCTCCAGCAACCGGGTTCCGCCGAGGTCGGCCAGCCGGGCGTCGACGTAGGTCGGGATGCGCTGGTAGGTGGCGGACCAGTTGCGGTCACCGACGCCGAGGACCGCGTAGGTGACGCCGTCGGCGGCACCGGGCTCGGCGTTCTCCAGCCAGCGGACGAACTCCGCCGCGTCATCGGTGGGCTGGCCGTTGTAGGAAGCGGCGGTGATGACGACGGGCCGGTCGGTGGGCAGTGCCCCGGTGTGGTCGTCGAGCGGGGCGGTGGCGGTGTCGCAGCCGATCTCGGCGGTCGCTTCCGCGAGCTGGGCCGAGAAGTCGCGGCAGGTCCCGTAGTTGCTGCCGTGCAGCAGCAGGACTCCGGTTCCCGGCCGCACCCGGGTGGGCACCCCGCGGTCCGCGACGGGCGCCTCGGTGGTCCGGGCGGGCGCGACGACGCGGTCCGCCGAAGTGCGCCGGGCCAGGGCGAGGGTCAAGCCGTCGGGCTTGATGGTGAGCGCCTGCTTGAGGCGCAGCTGGTAGTCGGCGTGGTCGAGCAGCCGGTAGCGGTGGACCAGCATCGCGAGCAGCATCGTGGCCTCGTGCAGCGCGAACTGCCTGCCGATGCACGCGCGTTCGCCGGTCCCGAACGGCTTGAAGGCGTGCGGGGAGCGCGCCGCTTCGGCCTCGGGCGTGAAGCGGGCGGGGTCGAACAGCTCGGGGTTGTCGCCCCAGACCGGATCCCGGTGCAGCATCGGGGTCACCACCGACGCCCACTGCCCCGCCCGCATCGGGATGCCACCCAGGACGGTGTCGTGGCGGGCCTGGCGCGAAAAGCCCGGTGCCGGCGGGAACATCCGCAGCGTCTCGTTGAGCACCTGGCGGGTGAAGCGCAGCCGGCCGATGTCCTCGAAGGTCGGTTCCGGGTCCGGCTGGTCGCCCCACAGCTCGTCCACCTCGCGCTGCACCATCCGCAGCGCGGTCGGGTGCTTGACCAGGTTGTGCAGCGCGAAGGACAGGGTGCCGGAGGTGGTCTCGTGCCCGGCGATCAGGAAGGTGATCACCTGGTCGCGGATGTTCGCCAGGTCGAGGGTGGTGCCGTCCGAGGGGTGGGTGGCGCTGAGCATCAGGCCCAGCAGGTCCTCGTTCTCCGGTGCCGGTGCGCCGGGAGCGGTGCGCACCGCGATGACCTCGTCCACCACCGAGGCGAGGAAGGCCGCGTCGGCGCGGAACGCCTCGTCGGTGCGCGAGTGGTCGGCGTGCGGGTCGCGGCTGAGCTTGGTCATCGCCCAGTGCAGGCAGCGCACCAGGGCGTCGACGAACGGGTGCGGTTCGTCCCGCTCGAACGAACCGAAGTCGAACCCGAACCCGGCCAGGCCGATGGTGTCCAGGGTCATCCGGGTCATGTCGTCGGCCACGTCGACCGGGCTGCCCGCCGCGCACCTGCGGTCCCACACCTCGATCAGCCGCCGGGCGACGCGCAGCATCACCGGGTGGTAGGTGCGCATCGAGCCGAGGGCGAAGGCGGGCATCAGGATGTCGTGCGCCTTCGTCCAGTTGGGCTCGTCGTTGTAGGCGGTGAACAGCCCGTCGTGGGCGAACTCGCGGACGTTCTCCAGGGCCGGTCCGACGGCCTTGCCGAACCGCTGCTCGTCGGAGAGCTCGGTCACCAGCTCCAGGCTGCTGACCAGCAGCGCGTCCTGGCCGTGCTGGCGCTGGACGAAGGCCGGACCGTGCTGCCGGATCAGCTGCATCGACCGGAGGACGGGTGTGCTGGTCGGCGCGTGGGAGACGTCGACGACGGGGATTCCGGGCTGGAGCAGAGTCGCGGCCATGGGGGCCAACCGCCTTCCGTGCTGTGGGGAACCGCCGGGGAGAGCGGTCTCCTCCACACTCGCCCCGCGCGGAGCCCCGAGGCGGCCGCCGCACTGCATAATCGTGTAGCCCGTCGGGGCACCTGGGACTTGCCAAATCGACCGGAGTGCGCAACACGCAGGGAGCAGCACATGGATCCCGAGTCGTGCGGGCCACCGCACGGTCTTCCGTCCGCGGGGACCTGGCGCCAGGAAGCGATCACCTGGCGCAACCGCATGATCCTCCTGCTCGACCACCTGCCGACGCCGATCGCGCTCTGCGACGCCGACGGCGGCATCCTGCTGGCGAACCCGGCGATGGCCGCCGAGTGGGGCCTGTTGCCGGGGCAGATGCGCGGGCGCAACGCGCTCGACTTCTTCCGGCCCCGCGCGAAGGCCCGGCTCCACCCGATCGCCGAAGCCGTCCGGCTGCACCGCAGGTCCCGCTACCCGGTCGAGGTCAGCTGGACCCCGCCGAGCGGCGTCGAGCGCTACGGCGAGGTCGACGTCACCCCGGTCAGCGACACCGCGGACGCTCCCCCGGCCCTGATGCTGGTGCTCCGCGTCCTCGGCGAAAGAGTCGAAACACCACCGGAAGAGCCGGCGCCACCGGCCAGCGAGATCGAAGCGCGAATCCTCGCCCTGGCAGCGGGCGGCGACACGACCGCCCGGATCGCCAAGGCGGTCGACCTGACCGTGGACGGCGTCAACTACCACCTGGCGCAGCTCTCCCGCCGCTGGAACGTGCGAGGCAGAACGGCGCTGGTGGCACGTGCCTACGCGCTGGGAGTCCTCAACCCCGAAGCCTGGCCCCCGGCCCCGACCGAACCCGCCTGAGCCCCGTTGGCGCTCAGGCGGTGTGTCACTCGCTCAGCCCAGCGAGGAACGACGTCCAGCTCGCGCGCGAGAACACCAGCACCGGCCCATCAGGATCCTTCGAGTCCCGCGTCGCGACCAAGTCAGCGGCGATGGCAACCTCTACACAAGCGCCGTTGTTGCCGCTACGACTGGACTTTCGCCACTGCAAGCTGGACGGGCTGACCTGCACTGTCCGCCTCCGCGTCACGTCTCTACCAGCTTCCTGATCAGCGCGAGCGAGTCATCAGGCTGCATGGCAGTTTCCTGAAGGTTCTTCGCAGTCATCATATAGGTGCTCACCTGATCGGGATCCTGGAGATATACGGCGCCGTCCAGCAACTCCGTGTAGCCGATGGGCTTGGCAGCATCGAACTCGAACAGGAAGAACGGCCCACTCACCGCAGCATGCGGTCCGTCTTGCGGACGGATCACCTGAATCGTCACGTTCGATCGTTCCGCCACTTCAAGGAGGTGACGGTACTGATCACGTCTGATCTCGTCATCACCAATATGGCGAAGCAAGGCCGATTCCTCGATCACGGCGTGGAAGCCGAGCGGCTGAGCGGCAGCCAGACGATCAGCCCGAGCCAACCGGAAGGACACGAAGCGCTCACTGTGATCTGGACGCACGAAACCCGTTGCCATGGTCGCCGCGCGAGCGTACTCCTCCGTCTGCAGCAGCCCAGGCAGCAGTGCGGTCTCGTAGTTGAACTCTGACTTCGCCAACCCTTCAAGTCCCACAAAGGTCTTGAACCAGTCCGGAACCACGTTCGCCCAAGGCGCCCACCAGGTACGAGCATCAGAGCTGGCGGTCAAGCTGACCAGCCGGTCGATGTCATGCCGGGGAACATCGTAGAACTCGAGCAGCGACGCGATCTCCGATGGCTGTTGCTGGTAGCGCCCCGTTTCCAAATGCGTGATCTTGGCGTGGCTGCACGCGAGAACACCGCCCGCATCCGACACAGTGCGCCCCGCTTGGATTCGGTAGCGCCGAAGTTCGTTGCCAATCAGCCATCGCAGCGCCGAGGGATCGCCACGCTCAACCACGCCTGCCTCCAATCACGCCGGAGATCCAAGTAGCCGTCCCGACCTGCACCTCTTTCGGGGGGCCAGCCAGAACGTCCACTCGATTCGGTAATCGATTAGCTAACAAGTTAGCACTACCGTTAGCCGCGTCATGGTCTGGATCACAGGGAGGTTGTCATGTCGGCGTTGCCGTTGTGGAGCGAGGAGGAGTTCGTGGCCGCTCTTCAGGAGCTCGCTCGGGAGAACGCTCCGCGGGTGTTCGCACTGTGCGAGGAGATCGGCGATCGGCAAGACGGGCACGTCGAGTACTGGGGCATGGCCTTCGACGACGGCGCCGACGTCGTCAGCGCCTCCGGCCAGCTGCGGGCCAGCTTCAAGTCCGCCGAAGCCGCGCTGGACCGGCTTTCCAGGCGGTCAAACCTGCACCTCGTCTGGGGTTGACCACGCAGAACTCCGCCGACAGCCTCCAAGCTGGAGCTCTCGGCGGAGTTCCCGCCCTCCCAGCCCAGTAGCCGAAGGGAACTGACCCACGCCAGGAGCCCGATGACATACGGTCACGCGCTCGCCAGCGCTTTCCTCTGCTGCGCTAGCCTGCTCGCGTGGTGACAGGTGAGCTGAAGAACAAGATCGACCGGTTGTGGGATGCCTTCTGGTCTGGGGGGATCTCGAATCCACTGGAGGTGATCGAGCAGATCACTTACCTCATGTTCATCCGGCGCCTTGACCAGCTTCAGCAGGTCAGGGAACGCAAGGCGAACCGTACCGCGAAACCGGTGGAGAATCCGATCTACACCGGGGACACACAGCACCTCCGTTGGTCGGTCTTCCAGAACAAGGCCCCGGAGGACATGCTGACCACACTCCGGGACGGTGTCTTCCCATGGCTTCGCAACCTCGGCGGCGACGACTCGACATACGCGCACCACATGAAGGACGCGCGGTTCACAATCACCACTCCGAACCTGCTGACGAAGGCCGTGTCGATGATCAGCGACATCGACATGGGCGACAAAGACACCAAGGGTGATCTGTACGAGTACATGCTCAGCAAGATCGCGACGGCTGGGCAGAACGGCCAGTTCCGCACGCCCCGCCACATTATCCAGCTGATGGTCGAGATGATGGCGCCTCAGCCAGGCGACGAGATCTGCGATCCGGCATGCGGTTCGGCTGGCTTCCTGGTGGCCGCCGCCGAGTACGTCGAGCGCACACACCGCGACGCGCTAATTGCTCCGGAGCAGCGAAAGCACTTCAACGAGAGCATGTTCCACGGCTTCGACTTCGACAGCACGATGCTGCGGATCGGCAGTATGAACATGCTGTTGCACTCGGTCGAGAACCCGGACATCCGGTACCGCGACTCACTTGGCGAGAACGTTGCCGACGACGCCAGCCGGTACTCAATGATCCTCGCGAACCCGCCGTTCGCAGGGAGTCTCGACTACGACGCAACTGCGAATGACCTACAGAAGGTCGTCAAGACGAAGAAGACCGAGCTGCTATTTCTCGTCCTCTTCCTGCGGCTACTCAAAAACGGTGGCCGAGCCGCGGTGATTGTGCCAGATGGGGTACTGTTCGGATCCAGCAAGGCACACAAGACCGTGCGGAAGCTACTGGTGGAGGACCACAAACTCGACGCAGTGGTCAAACTGCCCAGCGGCGTATTCAAGCCCTACGCCGGCGTGTCGACCGCGATCCTGTTCTTCACCAAGACCAATAGTGGCGGCACTGACAAGGTCTGGTTCTACGATGTCACCGCCGACGGATTTAGCCTCGACGACAAGCGCATACCACTGCTTGATTACGAGAAGCTCGGTCCGTCCGTCGATAGCACGTTGACCGACGACGAACACGCCAAGAACAACCTCCCCGACGTACTAGCCAGATGGCATCGCCGTACCGGAAGCGAACGGGAACGCGCACACTCCGAGCAAAGCTTCTGCGTCTCGAAAGAAGAGATCGCCGCGCGGGGCTATGACCTCAGCATCAACCGATACAAAGAGATCGTCCACGACGAAGCCGAACACCGGGCACCGGAAGAGATCCTGGACGAACTGGCCCGGATCGAAAGCGAGATCCAGCAGGGGATGAGCGAGCTTAAAGGGATGCTTGGATGAGACATTGGCCTACGTATCCACTCGCCGATCTTTGCGATATCTCCATTGGGCGAACACCCTCACGGAGCCGACGTGAATACTGGGGATCCGGCTATCCATGGCTTTCCATTGCCGACATGAACCAAGGAAAGTTGCTTAACACAACAAAAGAGCAAATTACACGGCTCGCAATCGACGAGACCATGGGAGAACCGACACCCGCAGGGACAGTCGTACTAAGCTTCAAACTCAGCATCGGCAAAGTCGGTATTACACAAAAGCCCCTTTACACAAATGAGGCAATTGCATCATTGCCAATTCGCAACCCTGAATCACTGAGCCCTGATTACCTCTACTGGGCACTGAAATCCACAAGAATGGGAGGTGCCGCCAATAGTGCCGTCATGGGAAAGACGCTCAACAAGAAGAGCCTTTCTCAAATTCGCATCCCAGTTCCGCCCCTCCAGGAGCAGCGCAGGATTGTGCGCCTACTAGACCAAGCAGATTCATTGCGCGCTAAGCGACACGAAGGGGTATCGCTACTCGACGAACTTGCCCAGTCGATCTTCCTTGATACGTTCGGGGACCCCCAAGTAAATCCAAAATCACTCCCAGTTCAACCACTTGGACTTGCCATCCGAGTCAAGAGTGGAAAATTTCTTCCATCCGCAGATATGAACGGCGGAGACTACCCAGTCTACGGAGGAAATGGGGTGACCGGATATCACGACAACTACATATTCGATTCTCCGCGCATAGCAATCGGTCGAGTTGGAGTCTACTGCGGATCAGTTCATCTAACAGAGCCGAGATCGTGGATTACCGACAACTCGCTCTATGTAAGTGAGATGACAGACAACCTGCACATCGAATATCTGCTTTGGGCACTACGCTTTGCTAACCTCAATCAGTATGCGAGCAGATCTGCGCAGCCGTTGATTTCAGGCGCGAAAATTAAAGATGTCCCGCTCCTCATTCCGCCCGTAGAGTTGCAATACGAATTTGTCAAGGCAGTGAGGGCAGCTGGCAGTCTACAGACGCGGCATCAATCCCACCTCGCTGAGCTCGACGCCCTCTTCGCTTCCCTACAACACCGCGCCTTTCGTGGGGAGCTGTGGACGGAGGAGATCGCTCCGGTAGCCTGATCGCGATGTCACGCTGAAGTGGGGGAGTCGCGACTGTGAGTAACTTCGGGTTCCTGCAGGCTGAGTGGCCGGATCTCCATCGGGAGGCCGAACAAGCCGAACGGTTGGCGTTCGCTGACCCTCGGGCGTCGGCGTTCTACTCGCGGCGAGTGCTCGAACTCGCGCTGGAGTGGGTCTTCGACGCAGATTCTGCGGTGCAGCGGCCGTACCGGAGTGACCTCGCAGCGTTGATCGCGGAACCAACGCTCGTGAGGGCCGCAGGGCCGGGGCTCCAGGCGAAGATGAACGTGATCCGGCTCCAGGGCAACCACGCCGTACATCGGCGGGCGCCGGTCGCGGACCGGGACGCGGTACGGGTACTCGCCGAGTTGTTCCACGTCCTGTACTGGATGGCTCGCACTTACAGTCGCGACCAGAAGAACCTGCCTGCGCCGGGGCTTCAGTTCGACACCTCTGTGATCCCGCGCCCGGTGTCCGCCGAGGTGCGGATCAAGAAGCAGCGGGAGCTCAAGGAGCAGGCGGAGAAGGCCGCGGCGCAGGCCGAGGAGCTTGCGACGGAGCGCCGGAAAGCCAAGGAGCTCAGCGCTGAGATCGTCGAGCTTCAAAAGCAGATCAAGGCCGCCAAGGCTGCCAACGCGTCCATCCCGGACACCCACGACTACAACGAGAAGGAAACCCGCACCTACCTCATCGATCTGCTGCTCAAGGAAGCAGGCTGGGACCTGGACAAGCCGGAAGATCGCGAGTTCCCGGTGTCCGGACTGCCGGAGTCGGCCGCTCCGTCCGGCAACGGCAAGGTCGACTACGTGCTATGGGACGACGACGGCAAACCCCTAGGGCTCGTTGAGGCCAAGCGCACCACGCGGGATGCCAGGAGCGGCCAGCACCAGGCCAAGCTCTATGCCGACGCGCTCGAAGCCCGTTACGGGCAGCGGCCGTTGATCTTCTACACCAACGGTTACGACACGTACTTCCACGACGATCTGAACTATCCGGCACGCCAGGTCCAAGGCTTCTACACCAAAGACCAGCTGCGGGAGGTGATCCAGCGTCGCGCGGGTCGTCGCAGCCTTACGAAGCTGCCGATCAATGAGGAGATCGCGGGACGCTACTACCAGTCGCGTGCTATTCGGCGGATCGCCGAGTCCTTCGAGCAGGACTCGATGCGGCACGCGCTGTTGGTGATGGCGACCGGAACCGGTAAGACCCGCACGGTCGTTGCTTTGACCGACCTGATGATGCGGGCCGGCTGGGCGAGCCGAATCTTGTTCCTCGCCGACCGCACAGCGCTGGTGAGGCAAGCGACCAACGCGTTCAAGCAGCACTTGCCTGGCACTCCGGTGGTCAATCTGCTGCAGGACAAGGACCCGCACGCCCGCGTATTCGTCTCGACGTATCCGACGATCATGAATCTGATCAACCAGGTCGACGGAGAGGGCCGACGGGTGTTCGGGCCCGGGTTCTTCGACATGGTCGTCATCGACGAGGCCCACCGGTCGATCTTCCAGAAGTACAGGTCGATCTTCGACTACTTCGATGCGCTGCTCGTCGGCCTGACCGCCACGCCCAAGGACGAGATCGCCCGCAACACCTATCGGGTGTTCCAGCTCGAAAACGGTGTGCCCACCGACGTGTACAGCCTCGACGAGGCCGTCAACGAGGGTTTTCTTGTGCCTCCCCGCGCGGTCGAAGTGCCGCTGAAGTTCCAGCGCGACGGGATCAAGTACGACGATCTGCCCGAAGAGGAAAAGGAAGAGTGGGAAGCGCTCGACTGGGGTGATGATGGACCGCCGGCCGAGGTCAGCTCCGCCGAGTTGAACAAATACCTGTTCAACGCCGACACCGTTGATAAGGTCTTGCAGACCCTCATGAAGCACGGTCTCAAGGTCGACGGCGGTGACATGCTCGGCAAGACCATCATCTTCGCGGCCAACAACAAGCATGCGGAGTTCATCGCCGAACGGTTCGACGTGAACTATCCGCACCACAAGAGCTCCTTCGCGCAGGTCATCACGCACAAGAAGGAGAAGGCGCAGAGCCTGATCGACGACTTCTCCGACCCGGCGAAGCAACCGCAGATCGCGATCTCGGTCGACATGCTCGACACCGGCATCGATGTTCCCGAGGTCGTCAACCTCGTCTTCTTCAAGCTTGTGCGATCGAAGACGAAGTTCTGGCAGATGCTCGGCCGCGGAACCCGGCTCGCACCGGACCTGTTCGGTGCGAACAAGAGCAAGGATGGGTTCTACGTCTTCGACGTCTGCCAGAATCTCGAGTTCTTCCGGCAGGACATGCCACCCGCCGAAGGCAACATCCCACCGTCACTGACACAGCGGTTGTTCGAGAAGCGCGCGGATCTGCTGCAGATTCTTGACGGTCAGATCGAGGACTCCCAGCGGGCGACAAAGCCTGACACCGATGGTGCCCACAGTGACGCGGGGCTGCGCTGGGATCTGGTGACGCGCCTCCATGACGAGGTTGTCCAGATGAACCCGGACAACTTCCTGGTCCGGCCGCACCGTGAATACTTCGACACCTTCGCTGACTTCTCGGCTTGGTTGGAGTTCACCCCCGAAGCGCACGCAAAGGTCGTCGATCATCTGGCAGGCTTGCCGACCGCGTTCCGCGAAGCCGACGACAACGGAGAAGAAGCCAAGCGCTTCGATCTGCTCGCACTGCGGCTGCAACTGGCCTGCCTGCACGGCGACCCCGGATACGACCGGCTGCGTGACCAGGTTCGCGAGATCGCTTCAGCGCTGCTCGATCAAACGACGATCCCAGCGATCAAAGCACAGCAGGTACTGCTTGACGAGATCAGCGGCGACGAGTGGTGGCAGGATGTCACGTTGCCGATGCTCGAGAACATGCGGCGCAAGCTACGCGGACTCGTCCGGCTGATCGAGAAGACGAAGCGAAACCCGGTCTACACCGACTTCGAAGACGAGTTGGGAGAGCTGACCTCCGCCTCGTTGAGCGGGATGAACCTCGGCACCGACTTCAGCCTGTTCGAACACAAGATCCGGATCTACCTGAACACTCATCAGGACAACATGGTCGTCCAGAAGATCCGCCGGAACCGACAGATCACCACCGCCGACCTCGATGCGCTGCAGAAAGTCTTCGTTGACAACGGGCTGGCGACCTCGGCGGACCTCGACGTTGTGCACGAACGCGGTGGTCTCGGGATCTTCCTGCGCTCGATGACTGGGCTGGAGCGCGAGGCCGCGGTGCGCGCGTTCGACCGCTTCCAGCAAGGCAAAACGTTCACCGCAAACCAACTGCACTTCCTCCAGGTCGTCATCGACCACGTATGCCGCAACGGCATCGTCGAGGTCGAAGCATTGTACGAGTCGCCGTTCACGTCATGGGCACCATCTGGACCCGAAGACCTGTTCACCGACGCTGAGGTCGATGACATCGTGTCAGTAATCCGGTCCCTCAAGGAGACGGCGATCGCCTCGGATGAGGTCGCGTAGAAGGACATCGTGAACTCAGCTGAGGCGGCCTCGCCGCCCGCCTCAGCGCGGATTGAACCGCACACCCGCTTTGCGGAGCAGGTCGGCGAGGTGGTCGTGCGGGAGGGCCGGGGTTCGGTGGCCGTCGCGTCCGGTCATGTCCGCGTTGGCTGTGAGGGCGTTGAGGACCGCTTCCTCGGTTGCCTGCACGGTGGCCCGCTGGTCGCGGTGCTGCTGGGCACGCCGAGCATGCCGAGCCTGGTCGCCGCCGAATCGCCGATGAACTACTTCCGCCGGTCCGGTGGGGTCATCACGCCTGCGTTGTTGATGAGGATGTGGATGGGACGGTTCTCATCGCGAAGCGCTGCTCCCAGCGCGGCGACCGAGTCCAGCGACGAGAGGTCGAGGTCGCGCAGGGACAGGGCTGCTTTCAGGTGCTGCTGCTCGATCTTCGCGACCGCCGCTTCGCCCTTGCGGCGGTTGCGGACGGGCATGACGACCTCGGCACCGGCGGCGGCCAGGCCCAGTCCGACGCCGTCGCTGGCTCCGGTGACGACGGCGAGCTTCCCGGAGAGGTCGGGAACGGTGATGTCCGGTCGGGTGCGTGCCATGTGCTGCTCCTGGCTGCTGGCGGAAAGTGGTCGCGAACCCAGGCTGCGCCCGTTCCACCGGGACATCCACGGCCTCTCGATCCCAGGCTGGCCGCGAGCCGAAGGGGGATCGACGATCCGAGGCAGCCGTCCGGCACCGGTGGCAGGATGGCGGCGCCAGCACCGGGGAGGAAGCAGCTCTGATCGCTCGAGCCGGGCTCGCCGGGTTCCTGCGGCACCGCCGCGAGTCGCTCCAGCCCGAAGACGTCGGCCTCCCCCGCGGGCAGCGGCGCAGAACCGCCGGTCTGCGCCGCGAAGAAGTCGCCGCGCTCTGCCACATCTCCGCCGACTACTACAGTCGGCTCGAACGGGAACGCGGCCCGCACCCGTCCGAGCACATGATCGCCTCGATCGCGCAGGGCCTGCACCTGTCGCTCGACGAGCGCGACCACCTGTTCCGCCTCGCCGGGCACAACCCGCCCGCGAGAGACGCGACCAGCGAGCACATCGGCCCCGGCCTGCTATGCGCACCCGGAAGTCGGCGCCCTGGAGCTGACCTGCCAGACGCTCCTCGACCCCGACCAGTCGCACATGCTCCTCGTCTACACCGCCGCCCCCGGCAGCGAGAGCTACGAGAAGCTGCGGCTCCTCTCGGTCATCGCCCCGAATGCCTGACCGGCGAGCGTGACAGCGGTGTGAGGGCGGTTTGGCAGCGGCGCGGGGAAGGCTCGGCGGCTCCGGACGAAGGAGGTAGTCGGATGATGTTCGTCGAGCTGTTCGCTCCCAAGGGCTCGCTCAGCGCCGATCAGCGGCGCCAGGTGGCCGAGTTGCTGGGCTCTCCGCGCGAGTTCGTTCCCGAAGCGGAGCGGCATGCCGGGATCACCGAGGTGTTCGGGTCGTTGTTCCACGTGGTGGTGCACGAGCCGGAGGTGTGGGTCGCGGGCGGCCAGGTGCTCGAACCGGGTGGGCCCGCGCAGTACGTGGTCCGGGTGCACGTGCCGGGGCCGTGGCGCAAGGAGATGAGCGAGTTCGTCATCTCCTGGGCGACGAAGGCGCTGGCCACCGTCATCGGCGATGCCGCCCGGCCCTACCAGGAGCCGGTGGTGCAGGTGCACGTGCTCGGCGTTCCCGAGGGCGGGATCGGGTTGCTCGGGGAGGTGGCGAGGTCGGCGCGGATCGTCGAGATGATGGGCGAGCCGTACCGGGCGGATCTGGCCGCGGGCAGGGCCGTCGAGGATCCGCTGTGCGGCGTGATCGTGCCGCTGGACGATGCGGCGATCACCTTGGAGGTCGACGGCCAGGTGCACGCCTTCTGCTGCGCGGGGTGCCGCGACCAGTTCGCCGCGAAGCTGGGCTGAGTCACCGCCGCTGGAGCAGTTCGAGCGCGTCGGCGGTGGTCAGCTCGAGTCCCTGCGCGTAGGCGGTCCGGTGGGCCTGCGGCCCCAGGGCGTCCTGGAGGTCGCGGGTCAGCCGTGCGACGTCCGGGTCGTGCGCATCGGGGCCACCGCGCACGACGCACGCGGCGCCGAGGAGAGCTGCGGCCCGGCGCGGTTCGCCCCGCCGCAGCAGCAGGTCCGCCTTGCCCACGCCCACCCTGGCCACCATGGGTGGGTCGGGCATCGCGGCGGCCATCTCCAGCGCCGCTTCCAGCCGGTTCTCGGCCAGGTCGTGATCCCCAAGAGCGCCGGCGAGGAATCCCGTCCCGCTCAGGTGCAGGATCTGGAACGGCCGGCTCTCCGGTGCGGCCTGCTCCTCGGCGAGCCGGAGCTGGTCCGCGGCCTGCTCCAGGTCGCCGGACTGACGCGCGAGGTCGGCCAGCGCCAGGCGGGCGAGCGCGACGTGGTGCGCTGACCGGGCTTCGGCGATGATCTCCAGCAGTTCCGTCCGCGCCGTTGCGGCATCGCCCGCGCTGATCCGGGTTCCCGCCAGCCAGACCCGTTGGCCGTCGTCGCCGAGTTCCCGGGCCAGCGCGCGTGCTGCGTCCAGAGCGGCGATGGCGGCTTCGACGGAACCTGCCGCGGTGTGCGCGGAGGCCAGCGACATCAGCGTCAGCGCCCGCCCCCAGGCATCGCCCGCCGCCTCGAAATCCGCCGCTGCCGCCACCAGTTCCCGAGTGCCGTTGGTCATGTCGCTGGTGAAGCCGTGCAGGAAAGCGCGCACGAGCCGCAGCATCGCCCGCGTCCACGGATCGGCGTGGGTCAGGTGCGGTTCGGTCGCGGCCAGGCCTGCGGCGATGTCACCACCGGCCAGTGCGACCAGCGCGTCGACGAAGGCGCCCAGCGGCTGATCCGCCTGCCACGAACGTTCGACGTCGGCGCTCACCTCGGTGAACCGTCCCGCGAACATGGCGTTGAGCAGGTAGCAGGCGATCGTCCGGACATCGCCGGAACCGTTGCGCAGCAAGGCGTTCAGCCGCTGCACGGCTTCGACGTGATCACCGCGGACGAGCCAGAAGTGCCCGAGCACCGCACCGAGCCGGGCGGTGCCGCTGCCGGAAGCGAAGCGGAGCGCCGCGGTGAGGTTGTCGCGGTCGGCGGCGAGCCGTTCCACCCAGCGCACCTGCCCGGCTCGCGCAGGTGCGGCTCGGCTTGCTCGGCAAGGGCCAGGAAGCATGCGACGTGCCGTTCGCGCGCGGAATCCAGCTGACCGGTCTCCCGCAGCCGCTCGATGCCGTATTCCCGGATCGTGTCGAGCATGCGGTAGCGCTCGCCGGACAGCTGCAGCAACGACTTGTCCACGAGCGAGTCGACCGTCTCCCGCACGATCCCCGCCCGCTCGGCGCCGTCCGGCGCGAAACCTCCCGAGAACACCGAAAGTCGTTCCAGCGCATCGCGTTCCACGTCGGTGAGCAGCTCCCAGCTCCAGGCCACGACCGCGCGGAGGGTGCGGTGCCTGGGCAGTGCGGTGCGGCTGCCGCCGGTCAGCAGCCGGAACCGGTCCGCCAACCGGGCGACCAGGTGGGCGAAGGACATCGTCCGCAGGCGCGCGGCGGCCAGCTCGATCGCCAGCGGCAGCCCGTCGAGCTGCCCGCAGATCTCGGCCACCTCGCCGGTGGCGGCGAAACCGGGACTCGCCGCGCGCGCCCGATCGGTGAACAGGCGGACGGCTGCGGCCTGATCGAGCGGATGCACTGGGAAGCGCACTTCGCCGGTGATGCCCAGCGGCTCGCGGCTGGTGGCCAGCACCCGCAGCCGCGGGCAGCGGCGGAGCAGCTCGTGCGCCACCTCCGCGGCGGAGTCGATGACGTGCTCGCAGTTGTCCAGCACCAGCACGGATTCGGTGCCGGCCACCGCTTCGACCAACCGCGAGACGATGTCGCCCGTTCCTCGCACGCCGAGGGCTGCGGCGATGGCGTGAGGCACGTCCGCCGGATCGGCTGCCTGATCCAGTTCGACCAGCCACGCGGAGCCGGGCAACCGGGCCGCCACTGCGGTGGCGAGCCGGGTCTTGCCCACGGCGCCAGGGCCCACCAGCGTCACCAGCCGGTCCTGCCGGAGGTGCTCCGCCACCGCGGAGCACTCCTCGTCGCGACCGACGAAACTGGTCAGCTCCGCGGGGAAGGCTCGTCGTGGGAGTTCACCGCGCAGCAGGCCCAGGTGCAGTTCCCGCAGCTCGGCTCCCGGATCGCTGCCGAGCTCGTCGGCCAGCAGAGCGCGGTAGGCCTCGTAAGCCGCGAGCGCCTCGGCCTGCCTGCCCTGCCGGTCCAGCTCGGTGAGCAGCAGAACGCGCAGCCGCTCCCGCAGCGGGTGGGCGGCGATGAGCACTTCCAGTTCGGCCACCACTTCCGGCCGGTGCGCTCCGGACGTGAGCTCGGCGTCGATCCGGGCCTCGACAGCGCTGAGCCGCAACTCGCCGAGCCGCACGGATTCCGCTGCGGCGTACGGCGCGGCGGGCACGTCCGAGAACGGATCGCCCCGCCACAGCTCCAGCGCCGCGCCCAAGAGCTCAGCTGCAGGCCCGCGATCGCGCAGCGCGCGACGGCCTTCCGCGATCAGTTCTTCGAACCGCAGCACGTCGACCTGCGCGGGCCCGAGTTCCAGCAGGTAGCCCATCGAGACCGACCGCAGCGCGGACCGGTCCGGCAACGCCCGCCGCAGTCGCGCGATCAGCGATTGCAGTGCGTGCGCCGGGTTCTCCGGCGTGCTCTCGGGCCAGACCACCTCCGTCAGGGATTCGACCGAGACCGCGCGGCCGGCGTCCACGGCGAGCCGGGCCAGCAGCGCGCGCAGCCGCAGACCACCGATCTCGACCGGTTCGCCGCCGGAAAGCACCTGCAGCGGCCCCAGGACACCGATCCACATCTCACCACTGTGCCACCGCTCTGACAGCGGCGTGCGAGGCCGGTGGCAGAGCCTCCCGGCACTCTCGGCCGCCCCGAGCGGAAACGGAGATGACCTTGCTGGAGCACATCGCCAACCACGAGCAGTACCAGACCTGGAACGGCCAGGACGGCCGCCACTGGGCCGATCACCACCGGCGCTACGACGCGATGGCGGGCGGCTTCGCCGAACGCCTCCTCGACGCCGCGTCGATCAGCGTCCGAGGCCGGGCCGTCACCGGGATCGAGGTCCCGAGCGTCGTCGGCCGGAACTCCGCTGAAGCCGCGGACTTCCTGCTCGCGGGGCAGCTGGGCTCGGTGACCCGCAACGCGGCACGCACGCCGTCGACGACGCGCGGCAGGCGGTCATCTCGGTTCTCCTCGCCTGCGAGAGCGAGGGCATCGTGCAGCTTCCCGCTCGCGGTTGGCCAGTCACAGCGCGGACATCCGAGGGAGCGACAGTCCACTCCGGACGCTCTGGTCACTCCGGTGCGGTCATCGAAGGCGTGACGGCGGGAGCAGCGTTGCCGCCGTGGTGCTGATCGTTTCGAGGGACGCTGCTACTGCAGGGTGGTCCCGGCGGCCGAGGCGGGTTGCCGCCGTGATCCGGCGGGCCGGGGCCGGTTCTCCGTGCAGGGGCAGGCGGACGACCGGCCAGTCGTCGTGCAGGCGGGCGAGGCGCGGCACCAGGATGATGCCGAAGCCGTGGGCCACCAGGGCCGCGCCCGTGTCCCACTCGTTGGCGTAGTGGGCGATGTTCGGCGTGAAACCCGCTGCCATGCAGGCGGTTCGGACGAGATCGTGGTAAGCGCCGCCGGGCAGCGCCACGATCCACGGCTCGTCGGCCGCGTCGGCGAGGGTGACCGCGCGGAACTCCGTCAGGCGGTGCCGCGCGGGCACCACCAGGTCCAGCGGGTCGTCCAGCAGCGGCTGCTGGTCGAAGCGCTCGTCGGCGGTGGACGGCGTGTCCGCCGAGTTGATCACCAGCGCGAGGTCCGCCTCCCCGGCCAGCAGCAGGTCGAAGCACCGGGCCGGTTCGGCTTCGATCACCCGCACCCGCAGGCCCGGGTGGCGCTCGCGCAGCGCCGCGGCCGCAGGAGGCAGCAGATTCGTCGCGGCGGTGGAGAAGCCGCACAGCGTGAACGAGCCGCTGGGTTCCTCGGACAGCGACGCGAGCTCGGCGTAGGCGCGTTCGGCCTGCGCCTGCAAGGCCTCCACGTGCCGCAGCAGCGCCCGGGCCGCTGCGGTCAGCTGGATCCCGCGACCGCGCTGGGCCACCAGCTCGACGCCGAGCTCCTCGGCCAGCTGCCGGAGCTGGTAGGAGACAGCCGACGGGCTGTAGTGCAGAGCCGCGGCAGCGGCGGTGACCGTGCCGTGGTGGGCCACCAGCTGGAGCACCTTGAGCCTCGGGTCGAGCATGCAACCATTTTGCACAGTTCTGTTGCAGATCGTTTGATTCTCTTTCCGGGTCGCAGCGGCCAACCTGGGAGGCGTGACGCTCGCGAACTCCTCCGCTCCGGTGCCCCTCGTCGACCGCGCGCGTGAGCTGCGCACCGGCCTGTTCGTTCTTGTCGTGCTGACGGCCGGGGCCTACCTGCCCAGTCCGCTGTACCCGGCCTACCAGAACTCCTTCGCGGTCAGCGATCTCGCCATGACGCTGATCTACGCGACGTTCGCGCTGGTCAGCGCGCCCGCGCTGCTGCTGTTCGGCTCGGTGTCGGATGCCGTGGGGCCGCGGTCGGTGCTGCGGGTCAGCATCGCGCTGGCCGCGCTCGGGTCGGCCTGCTTCGCCTTCGCGTCCGGCCTGGAGTGGCTGCTGGTCGCGCGAGCCGCACAAGGACTCGCACTGGGCGCGGCGACCGGGGCGGCCAGCTCGTTGATCAGCGAGCGGACGTCTGGTCGGGTGAGCGGCGCGGTGCTGGCCAGCACCGCTTTCGTGGCGGGCACGGCAGCGGGGCCGATCGCCGGCGGGGCGCTCGCCGAGTACGCGCCCGCACCGCACGTCCTGCCGTTCCTCCTGCACCTGGTGCTGCTCGGGATCGGGTGGCGGCGTGTGGCGAAGCTGACCGGATGGGCGCCGCGGACCGGCCGGTGGGCACCGACCCGACCGGAGATCCCGCCGGGCACCCGGATGGTCTTCACCGCGGCCGCGGCCACCGGGTTCCTCGCCTGGACGGTGGCGGGCCTGTTCCTCGCGGTCATCCCGGCGCTCCTCGACCGGAGCGCGCAGGGCGATCAGGCGGTGATCGGCGGAATCCTGGGGGCGGTCCTGATCTGCTCGGTGCTGACCCAGCCTCTCGTGCCCCGGCTCGGCACGCGGAACGCGCAGCTCACCGGGCTCGGCGCCCTGCTGATCAGCCTCGGCCTGCTGGCGGGCAGCGCAGGCGGCTCGCTCCCGATCACCCTGCTCGCCGCCGTCGTGGCCGGTGCCGGGCACGGCCTGGCCTACGGGGGTGCGGCGGCAGCCGTCGACGCGGTCGCGCCGGTGGGCGAGCGCGGTGCCATCACCGGTGCGCTGCACCTCGCCTTCTACCTGGGCGCCGGGCTGCCCGCGATCGCCGTCGGGCTCGTCACGCTCGGGCATCCGCTGACCACCGCGACGTCCTGGGTCACCGCGTGCGCGGCCGCGCTCGTTCCGCCGGCCGGTGCGGCCGTCGTGCTGGCCGGGCCGGGACGCGGCGACCGCGCTGATCGAGGCCGGACAGCAAGCCTAAGCTGCTGGTCATGGGACTCTTCTCGCGGCGCAAGACGCCGGCCGGGCCACCGCAGCCGTTCGCGTTCGTCGTGGAGAACGTCTTCTCGGTGCCGATGCGCGGAGTGGTGTTCACCGGTCGCGTCGAGAGCGGGCAGGTGCAGCAGGGGCAGGACGCCGTCCTGCACCTCGCCGGGGACGAGCGCGCCGTGCGGGTGAAGAGCATCGACGTGCGCCGGCGGTCCGCCGCCGTGGCCGGGACCGGCGAAGAGGCCGGGCTCTACCTCGACGGGATCACCGCGCGCGACCTGCCCACCGTTCCCGGCGGCGACGGCAGCCTCATCGACAGCGACGCGGTCGCGGGCGCCCGACTCGTCTCCGCCTGATCGGACCCGCGGAAAAATCAGTTGCCCGTCTCGCGGGCCGGGACCTAACCTCCTCGGTACACAGGAAAGGAGGTGGTCCGACGTTGAAGACGTACAGGACTTGTGAGGTGGCTGTCCGCTAGGACCGCCCAGCCGGCCCAGCGTGCGTTGGTCGCGCGGGTGAGCGGTCGGCGAATACCAGGCAGCTACCCGGCCCCGGGGCTCCGAACTGCGTCCGGTTCGGCCCGTCGGATCACCGACGGGAAACGGCCCCGGGGTCGCTGCTTTTCCTGCCGCGGTACAGGATTCCCCTAGCGCGGTGAGGGATTCACCACTGGGTGCGGTTCACCCGACTTCCTAACGTGTCGGTCACCACTGACCTCGCGTGAGGACTTCCGATGACTTCGACCCGGCAGGCAGAGCAGTCTTCCAGCGTGCTGCGGGTGGGGGTGGCCGCAGGCGTCGGCACCTCCCTGGAGCTGTACGACTTCACCATCTACGGCACCGCCGCGGCGCTGGTGTTCGGTGATGTCTTCTTCAAGACCGGTGACGCCTGGCTGGGCACCTTCCTCAGCCTGTCGACCTTCGCCGCCGGGTTCGTGATGGCTCCGCTCGGCGCCGCGGTGTTCGGCTGGATCGGCGACCGCAAAGGCCGCCGGACGGCGCTGTCGGCCGCGTTCCTGCTGATGGGACTGGCCACGCTGGGCATGGGCGTGCTGCCGGCCTACGCGGTCATCGGCGTCGCCGCGCCGCTGCTGCTCGTCACGCTCAGGTTGCTGCACGGCGTGGCCCGCGGCGGTGAGAGCGCCGGGGCCGCGGTGCTCGCGATCGAGCACGCGCCCGTGCACCGTCGCGGCGTGTACGGCTCGTTCGTCGCCCTCGGCTCGCCGGTCGGGACGATCCTGGCGAACTTCGCCTTCGCCATGGTTCTGTTCCTGCCGGACGAGGAGGTGCGGGACTGGGGCTGGCGGTTGCCGTTCCTGGCCGGTGGCCTGGTGCTGCTGCTCGGGCTGTGGGTGCGCAAGGGCGTGGCGGAGAGCCCGGTCTTCCAGAAGATGGTCGCCGACGAAGCGCAGGACACCCGTGTCGCGCGGCCGCTGCTGGACGTGATCAAGTCCGACTGGCGGCGCATCGCGCTGACCGCCGGGGTCAACATCGGGCTCACCGCGACCACTTTCACGCTGCTGACGTTCATGCTGTCCTACGCCACCGCCAGCGCGCCCGAAGGGCTCGGGCTGCCGCGCCAGGCGATCGTGAACGGTTCCCTGCTGGGCCTGGCCTGCCACGCGATCCTCAACATCACCGCCGCGTGGCTGTCCGACCGCATCGGGCGCAAGCCGGTCATGCTCACCGGAGCCGTGCTGTCCCTGGCCGCCGCGCTGGTGATGTTCCCGATCGCCGCAGCGGGCACCGTCTTCGCCGTGAACACCGCCGTGGTGCTGGGATTCGTCGGCACCGGTGTCCTCTTCGGACCGATGTACACCTTCTTCGCCGAGGCGTTCCCGCGCGAGAAGCGGCAGTCCGGCGTCGGCCTCGGCTACCACCTCGGCGCGGTGCTCGGCGGCGGTATCACGCCCATGATCGCGAACCGGATCATCGCGGGCACCGGCGAACCGCTCAACGTCGGCTACTACCTGGCGGCCCTGCTGACGCTGTCGCTGGTCTGCCTGCTGTTCCTCCCGGAAACCGCACCGGCCCGGCTGGCGCGAGCGGCCCGCCGGGAATCCGCGCCCGCGGCCCGGTAGCGGTGAACCAGCTCAGCCGACGACGGTCACTCCTCGTCCGCCGCCCGCTGCGCGCCCGGCCGCGACGGCATGGCCTGGGCGATGAAGCTGTCGAAGAGGTCCTGGCGCACGATCGCGATGCCCTGCTCGGCATCGGCCAGGAGCAGCAGGGTGTCGCCGGGGTTGATCCCGAACAGGTCCCGCGCTCCCTTGGGAATGACGATCTGGCCCTTCTCCCCGACCTTGACGGTCCCGGCGAACTTGCCGGGCCCGGACGGCAGATCCTCGGTGTCCACAGCGCCTCCCACGACGAGCGGTCGTACTTTTCCCACAAGTAGGATACGTGTGCCGAGCAACCGCACGTCGAAGGGCACCTCCGACGGCTCGGAGGTGCCCTTCGACGATCAGATCAGGCAGCGACGGGTCGGCGCGGGGTCGCGAGATCCCAGCGGTGACGGGTCAGCAGCACCGGCACGCCTTCGCCCCGGGCTTGCGCCGCGAAGACCTCCGCGCGGGCGCGGCGCCACCACACCACCGTGCGGGACGCGCCGAACAGCAGCAGCGCCACCAGCGCCAGCATCGCGACCCGGTACTCCGAGCCACCCGGCATGCCCTGCCCGAGGTCCAGGAGCAGCCCCACGAACAGCACGCCCAGCGCCGTCGCGGAGTGACCGCCGGAGTTGGCCAGACCGGTCGCCGTGCCGACCTGGTGCATCGGGTTGAAGTCGCGCGCCAGGACCATGGCCACGGACGAAACCGGGCCACCCAGGGCGAAGATCAAGAACGTCGTCGCGATCACCGCGATCGGCGGGTGCCCCTGCGGCCAGGTCAGCAGCACCACCCAGGACAGCGCGTTGATCGCCAGGTAACCCAGCACGATCCACATCCGCCACTCCGGTCGGCGGCCGATCAGCGCGCCCACCAGCGGGCCGCCGACGACCTGGCCGATGATCAGCAGGCTGAGCAGCACGCTCGCCGTCGGCGCGGCCACGCCGAGCCCGTTCACCAGGTACGGGAAGCCCCACAGCAGCGTCAGCGCACCCGAGGCGAACAGCGTGCTGAAGTGCGTCCAGAACGCCAGCCTGGTGCCCGGCACCGACCACGCGTCGCGCACCTGCTGGAACACCGCTCCGCCGCGGCGAGGCTGCGCGCCACCCGGCACGACGTCCCGCACGACCGTGCCGGTCACCGCCGCGTATCCCAGGGTCAGCGCACCCGCCAGCAGGAAGGTCGCCGTCCAGCCCAGGTTCTGCAGCGCCATCGCGAGCGGGAACGTGGCCGCAACGCCCCCCAGCGCCCCCAGCGCGCTGGACACCGTTGCCACCAGTGCGTACCGGCGGGCGGAGAAGTGCGATGCCACCAGCCGGAGAATGCTCACCCACATCAGCGCGTCGCCCAGCCCCAGCACCGCGCGGGCCACCAGGCCCGCCGAGTACGAGTCGGCGACGGCGAAAAGCACTTGCCCGGTCCCCAGGAGCACCACCGCGACGGTGATCACCCGGCGGGAACCGAAGCGGTCCACCAGCAATCCGGTGGGAATCTGCATGCCGGCGTAGATGCCGACCTGCAGGACCGTGAACGCGCTCAGCGCGGCCGGACCGACGTCGAAGCGGTCCAGCGCCTGCGTTCCGGCGACCCCCAAGCTACCTCTGTGAAAAACCGCGGCGAGATAGGCGATCACCGCCGCGCTCCAGATCCACCAGGCCCGACGCTCCGGTCGGTCGGCAGTCACCAAAGACCTCCTTGTTCAGATGTGCGAACCGGTCGACGTCGATCGGTTGTCCACCGTGCATGTCGCCGCCCGCCACGGCGGAGTTACGCCGAATCGAAGTGCACTGCGCCACATTCCAACGTTTTCCATGCACACCAACGAAAACTCGCTAGTACATCCACAGTGGACTATGTGACGCAGATCGTCGGAATGCAATTTCAATGGAAATCGGACGTCTGATTTCCATTGAAATTGCAGCGCGGTGACCCGTTCGAGGGGCGCGCCGACCGAGCGGTCAGAGTTCGGCGACGACCTCGTCGAGGAGTGCGACCAGACCGGCCAGGGCCGGGTTCGCGTCGTCGGCTCGCCACACCAGCGCCAGCGGGACCGGCGGCGCGTCGTGCACCGGCACCAGCACCACGCCCGGCACCTTCAGGTGCCCCGCGGTCGCCGGGACCAGACCGATCCCGGAGCCGGCGCCCACCAGCGACAGGATCGTGTGGGTGTCCGGTGCTTCCTGCACGAAGCGCGGGCTGAAGCCGTGGCGCAGGCAGGCGGCCTGCACCAGCTGGTTGACCACCGATCCCCGGTTGGTCGGGTAGCTGATCACCGGCTCGCCGCGCAGGTCGGCCATCCCGACGCCGCGGCCGACCAGGCGGTGGTGCTCCGGCAGGGCCACCGCCAGCGGGTGACGCTCCAGCTCCCGCACGCGCAGACCCCCGGTCGGCACCGGCAGTCGCAGCAGCCCGGCGTCGATCTCCTGCTGGTGGATCCGGTCGACCAGCTCGCCGCCGTAGAGCGGGCTGAGGATCTCGAAGCGCACGTCCGGGTAGCGCTCCCGGAACTTGCGCACGATCAGCAGCATCACCTGGTAGGAGGTCTGCCCGCTGAACCCGAGCCGCACCGTCCCGATCTCACCCGCCGCGGCCTGCCGCGCCAGCCTGGGCGCCGCTTCGGCCGATTCCAGCGTCTTGCGCGCCTCGCGCAGGAAGGCCTCCCCCGCCGCGGTGAGCGCGACCTGCCGCGTGGTGCGCCGCAGCAGCGGCACCCCGACCTCGTGCTCCAAGCGCTTGATCTGCTGGGACAGCGGCGGCTGGGACATGTGCAACCGGACCGCGGCGCGCCGGAAGTTCAGCTCCTCGGCGACGGCGACGAACGCCTGCAGGTGGCGCAGCTCCACACCGACCTCCCGACCACGAGCGGCTTTGCCCAGGTCAACGCGCATTGTGTCGCGCAGCCGAATCAAACCTAACCGATTTTGGTGTTAGACGGAACACATCCGCTGACCTAGCTTCGAGGCACCGGGATCGCGGCGCGGCGCTCACCGCGTCGCCGAATCATCCGGCGTCCCAACGGTTTTCGACCTGCTGCGGCAGGAGTCCGGACGGAGCCAGTGCGATGAGACGTCTTTCCGAGCAGGAGAGGATGGGCCGCAGAGCGGGTATCGCTTCGTTCGTCGGCACCAGCATCGAGTGGTACGACTTCTACATCTACGGCACCGCCTCCGCGCTGGTGTTCGGCAAGCTGTTCTTCCCGGTGGTCACGCCCGCGATCGGCGTGCTGGTGTCGTTCGCGACGTTCTGGGTCGGCTTCCTGGCTCGCCCGCTGGGCGGCATCGTCTTCGGCCACCTCGGCGACCGGGTGGGCCGGAAGAAGGCGCTGATCATCACGCTGCTGCTGATGGGCTTCACCACCGTCGGCATCGGCCTGCTGCCCACCTACGCCACCATCGGCATCGCCGCGCCGATCCTGCTGGTGCTGCTGCGCGTCGTGCAGGGCCTGGCCGTCGGCGGCGAGTGGGGCGGCGCGGTGCTCATCGCCACCGAGCACGCGCCGAAGGGCCGCAGCATCACCTCCGGCTCCTGGGCCCAGCAGGGTTCGCCGTCCGGCCAGATCCTGTCCGCGCTGGCCTTCACCCTCGTCTCGCAGCTGCCCGACGACGACTTCTACAGCTGGGGCTGGCGCATCCCGTTCCTGGCCTCGGCGGTGCTGGTCGTGCTGGGCCTGGTGATCCGGCTGAGCATCGCCGAATCACCGCAGCTGACCAGGCTCAAGGAGACCGGGCAGGTCGCGAGGTTCCCGCTGCTGGACACCTTCCGGCACCACACCGGGCTGGTGGTGCTCGGCGTGTTCGCCTGCGCGATCGTGTTCTCCGCGGCGTACTTCAAGAACACCTTCGCGGTGTCGTGGGCGACCAACGAGCTGGGCTTCGAGCGCGAGACGTTCATGACCGTGGTGCTCATCGCCAGCATCACCCAGTTCTTCGTGCAGCCCTTCGGCGCAGTGCTGGCCAGCCGGTTCGGCGTGCGCAAGGTCGTCACCATCCTGCTGGTCGCCGAACTGCCGGTGCTGCCGCTGATGTTCGTGCTGATCAGCACCGGCAGCTTCGCGTGGTCGGTGGTCGGCATGGTGGCCGCGACGCTGCCGCACGTGATGTTCTACTCGATCCTCGCCGGTGTGCTGGCCGACGCGTTCCCGGCGCGCGTGCGCTACACCGCGATCTCGCTGTCCTACGGCCTGGCCGGGACGCTGCTCGGCGGCACCACCCCGATGATCGGGCAGCTGCTGCTGACCTCCTTCGGCTCGATCGTGCCGGTGGTCGGCTGGGCGGTGGTCACCGTGCTGATGTCGCTGATCGGCGTCCGGGCCCTGCTGACCCGCTCCGCGCGGCTCGCCGCGGAGACCGAGACCTCCGGCGCCAGGGCCGGGGCCGAGTGATGGGTGGTGCGATGGATCCGAACGTGTTCGACGACGTGCTGCGCACGGTGCGCGACTTCGTCCGCGGCGAAGTGGTGCCCGCCGAGGACGAGATCGAGCGGACCGATGCCATCCCGGCGCGGCTGCGCGAGGCTGCCGCCGGCATGGGCTTGTTCGGCTTCGCGCTGCCGGAGGAGCACGGCGGGCTCGGCCTGTCGATGAGCGAGGACGTCCGGCTGGCCATGGAGCTGGGTTACGCGGTCCCGGCGTTCCGGTCGATGTTCGGCACCAACAACGGCATCGCCGGGCAGGTGATCGTCAAGTACGGCACCGCGGAGCAGCAGCAGCGGTGGCTGCCGAAGCTCGCCGCCGGCGAGGCGATCGCCTCCTTCGCGCTCACCGAGGACGGCGCGGGCTCGGACCCGAGCTCGGTGCGCACCAAAGCGGTCCGCGACGGCGAGGAGTACGTGCTCTCCGGCGCGAAGCGGTTCATCACCAACGCCCCGCACGCCGATGTGCTGGTGGTCTTCGCCCGCACCGGCGAGGACGTGCACGGCGGCATCTCGGTGTTCCTGGTCGAGACCGGGCTGGACGGGGTCCGGATCGGGCCGCCGAACGCGAAGATGGGCCAGGCCGGTGCGCACACCGCGGAGGTGTTCTTCGACGACGCGCGGGTGCCCGCCGCGGCGCTGGTCGGCGGCCAGGAGGGCACCGGGTTCGCCGCCGCGATGTCCTCGCTGACGCGCGGGCGGCTGCACATCGCGGCCATCTGCGTGGGGCTGGCCGGGCGGATCGTCGAGGAGTCGGTGCGCTTCGCCGCCGAGGCCGAGCAGGGCGGCCGGCCGATCGGCCGGTTCCAGCTGGTGCAGGCGTTGCTGGCCGAATCGCAGGCGGAGTACTACGCGGGGCGGTCGATGGTGCTGGAGGCGGCGCGCGAGTACGACTCCGGGGCCGACACCAGGCTGGCGCCCTCGTGCGCGAAGTTGTTCTGCAGCGAGATGGTCTCCCGGGTGGCCGACCGGGCGGTGCAGGTGCACGGCGGGTCCGGGTACATGCGCGGGGTACCGGTGGAGCGCTTCTACCGCGACTCCCGGGTGTTCCGCATCTACGAGGGCACCAGCGAGATCCAGAAGCTGATCATCGCCAAGCAGCTCCTGCGCCGGTACACCCGCGATTTCAATTGAAATTGGACGTCCGATTTCAATTGAAATCGCGGAACCGGACATCTGAGCACTCCCCCGTCCCCGCTGCGAGGAGGATTGACGTGGCCAACTCCGCGATCCAGCGCCTGCTGCACCCCCGGTCGATCGCCGTGCTGGGCGCCTCGGACAACCCGGTCAAGCTGTCCGGGCGTCCGATCGAGCTGATGAAGCGGTTCGGCTACACCGGCAGGCTGCTGCCGGTCAACGCCCGGCGCGCGGAGGTCCAGGGCCTGCCCGCCTACCGCGATCTGGACGAGATCGACGGCGAGATCGACCTGGCCATGGTGATGCTGCCCGCCGACAAGGTCGCCGACGGGCTGCGCGACTGCGCCGCGCGCGGCATCCCGGCGGCGATCGTCGGGGCGTCCGGCTTCGCCGAGATCGGTGCCCGCGGCGAGCACCTGCAGCGGCAGCTGGAGGCGGTGATCGCCGAGACCGGAATCCGGGTGCTGGGGCCGAACTGCCTGGGCATGTTCAGCCTGCGCGACCGCGCGATGCCCACCTTCACCTCGGCGATGGACGACAGCTCCGCGCTGGTCGACGGGCCGGCGGCCTTCGTCAGCCAGAGCGGTGCTTTCGGCACGTTCATCTTCAGCGCGGCGCAGCACGCCGGGCTCGGCATCTCGCACTTCCTCAACACCGGCAACGAAGCCGACCTGTCGGTGGCCGAGGTGCTGGGCGGGCTGGTGGAGACCGACGGCGTCGAGGTGCTGATGGCCTACCTCGAAGGCGTGCACCGGGGCCGGGAGCTGCTGGCGGTGGCACGCCGGGCGCACGAGCTGGACAAACCGATCCTGGTGGTGAAGGTCGGCAGCTCCGAGGCCGGGGCCCGCGCCGCCCGGTCGCACACCGCCTCGCTGGCCGGGGAGGACGCCGTGTTCGACGGCGCGGCCCGGCAGCACGGCATCGTCCGGCTCGCCGGGCAGGAGCAGCTGCTCGACACCGCGCAGGTGTTCGCCGGCGGGCGACGGGCTCGCGGTCGCCGGTTGAGCACGCTGTCGCTGTCCGGTGGCGCCGGTGTGCTCATGGCCGACGTGGCCAGCGACAACGGCCTGCTGGTGCAGCCGTGGGACGAGGCGTGGCAGCAGCAGATGGCCGAGGTCATCCCGGCCTACGGCTCGCCGCGCAACCCGATCGACCTGACCGCCACGCTGATCAGCGACCCGGATCTGCTGCGGCGCGGTCTCGACGTCGCGGTGCGGCATCCCGGCACGGACATGATCGCGGTGCTGCTGGGCAACGCCGACAACGCCTCCGCGCAGCTGATCGACGCCATCGAGCAGGCTCACCGGGCCACCGACCGGCCGTTGGTGGTGGTGTGGACCGGTGGCAGCGGCCGTCCCCGACGGCGACTGCAGGAGCTGGGGATCCCGTGCTTCACCGATCCCGGCCGGGCCGCCGCGGCTCTGGGCAAGCTCGCCGATTTCAGCCTGCGCCCGCCGCTGCCCGAACCCGAGCGCCCGGACGACATCGACGAGCAGGTGGTCCGCGCGATCATCCAGGACCTGCGGGACGAAGGCCGCACCCAGCTCGACGAGCACGAGTCGAGCCGCCTGATCGCCGCCTACGGCATTCCGTGCGCGGGGGCCTTCCCCGCCAAGACACCGGATGCCGCGGTCGCCGCCGCGCACGAGCTCGGCGGCCCGGTGGCGGTCAAGCTGCTGTCCAGGAGCATCGGGCACAAGTCCGACATCGGCGGAGTGCGGCTCGGCCTGACCGGGGACGCGGAAATCCGTGTGGCAGCGGAGGAATTGCTGACCGTCGCCCGCGACGCCGGTGATCCCGGGGCCCGGCTGCTGGTGCAGCGGATGGCCGCGGGCACCGAGCTCATCGTGGGCATCAAGCGCGATCCGGCGTTCGGCCCGGTCGTGGTGGTCGGTTTCGGCGGCGTCCTGGTCGACGTGCTCGCCGACAGCCGGGTCGGCGTCGCGCCGCTGGACGTCGACGCGGCCGAACGGCTGCTGCTGTCGCTGCGCGGCAGCCGCCTGTTCGGCGAAGTGCGCGGCAAGCCCGCGCGCGACCTCGGCGCGGCGGCCGATGCGGTGGCGCGCCTGTCCTGGCTGGCCCACGACCTGGCCGACGACATCGCCGAACTCGACGTCAACCCGCTGCTGCTCGACGAGGTGGGCAAGGGCGTCATCGCGGTGGACTGCCTGGCCGTGCTGACCCCGGCGGAGTGATGGGCCGGCGCATCAGACCCCGGCGCACCGGTGCTGTGGCGGGTGGTTGCGCGATTTCAATGGAAATCGGACCGTCGATTTCAATGGAAATTGCCGACCTCCCCGGAGTGTCGGGACCACGACACACCGGCGCCGTGTCGGGTCGTTGCATGATTTCAATGGAAATCAGACGTCTGATTTCCATTGAAATCGCGTGGGTTCTCCCATCCCGGGATGGGATTTTCCCTTCGGACAGGGGAAGTTCACCGCCCGGCGTGGGGAATGTGGCCATACGTCGGCGTGTCGGTCACATGCCGGTGGTTCGGACGGAAGCCGGCCGCCGAAGACGGAAGTGGGACACCGAGGGCGTGCTGCTGGGAAGGAAGATGCCGGATGACTGATGTGATGGCGCTGGACGGGGCTCCAGAGGTGGTGTTCCGGGATGGGCTGGCTGCTGGGGAATTGCGGTTCCAGCGCTGCCGGAAGTGCTCGGCGGCGGTGTTCCAGCCGCGCGTGCTGTGCCCGGCGTGCGGCAGCGACGACCTGGCCTGGCAGCGCAGCAGCGGACTCGGCTCCGTCTACGCCACGACCGCGGTGCGCACCCGCGAAGGCGCGCACAACGTCGCACTGGTCGACCTGGACGAGGGTTTCCGCATGATGTCGCGGATCGAGGGCGTCGCCGCCGACCAGGTGGTCATCGGGACGCGGGTGCGACTGGCCGTGGTCGAGCAGGACGGGCAACCGGTCGCGGTGTTCCGGGAGGAGATGTCATAACGCCCATTGGCCAACCGGAGTCCTGCCCAACCGCACCTCAGGGGACCGTGATGCAACCCAGCCACAAGAAACCGCACAACGCGAGATCAATCCGGACGCAACCACCGCTGAAAAGCGCGGAGAGGCGGGACTGCCCATGACTTTGCGTGGAACGACCGCTGTCGTCGGTGTGGCCGAGTCGGATCTCGGGCAGGTCGCGACGGGGCTGACCCCGCTGGACCTGGCCGGGCAGGCGACCGTGCGCGCCCTGGCCGACGCCGGGCTCGAAAAGTCCGATGTGGACGGATTGTTCACCGCGTCGTCCTACTACCCGATGTCGGGCATGGACACCGCCGAGTACCTGGGCATCCGGCCGGCGTACGTGGACGGCTCGACCATCGGCGGCAGCTCGTTCGTCTCGCACCTGCTGCACGCCGCCGCGGCGATCGACGCCGGGTTGATCCGCACCGCCCTGATCGTCTACGGCAGCACCCAGCGCTCCGACGGCGGCAGGCTGGTCTCGCCGTCCAAGCCCAATCCGTACGAAGCGCCCTACCGGGCCCGCCACCCGGTCAGCATGTACGCGATGGCGGCCGCGCGGCACATGCACCAGTACGGCACCACCCGCGAGCAGCTGGCCGACGTGGCGGTCGCCGCGCGGCAGTGGGCGCAGCTCAACCCGGCGGCGTTCGCGCGCGATCCGCTGACCCGCGAGGACGTGCTGGCCGCGCGGATGATCAGCGATCCGCTGACCAAGCTGGACTGCTGCCTGGTCACCGACGGCGGCGGCGCGGTGGTGCTGACCAGCGCCGACCGCGCCCGCGACCGGCCCGGCGAGCCGGTGTTCCTGCTCGGCGGCGGTGAGGCGGTCTCGCACCGCAGCATCTCGGCGATGCCTGATCTGACGGTCACCGCGGCGGTGGAGTCCGGCAGGCGGGCGTTCGCGATGGCCGGTCTGGGGCCGCAGGACGTCGACGTGGTGGAGCTCTACGACGCCTTCACCATCAACCCGGTCCTGTTCCTGGAGGACCTCGGGTTCTGCGCGAAGGGCGAGGGCGGCGCGTTCGTCGCCGAGGGCCGCATCGCGCCGGGCGGCGAACTGCCGGTCAACACCAACGGCGGCGGGCTGTCCTACTGCCATCCCGGCATGTACGGGATCTTCACCATCATCGAGGCGGTGCGCCAGCTGCGCGGCGAGTGCGGTGCCCGCCAGGTCGCCGACGCCGGTGTGGCGCTCGCGCACGGCAACGGCGGAGTGCTGTCCAGCCAGGTCACCGCGCTGTTCGGCACCGAACGGGCGCTGTGACCGACATTGCGAGGAGGTTGTTGATGCTGCAGGACAAGGTCGCGGTGATCACCGGCGGCGGCAAGGGAATCGGGTTCGCGATCGCGGAGAACTTCGTGGCCCACGGCGCGAAGGTGGTGCTCGCCGACATCGACGGCGCTCAGGCGCAGAAGGCCGCGGCGGAACTCGGCCGCAGCGCGCTCGGCGTGACCTGCGACGTGACCGATCAGGACGCGGTGCAGGCGGCGGTCGAGGCGGCCACCGGCGAGTTCGGCGCGCTGGACGTGATGGTGAACAACGCGGGCATCACCCGCGACGCCACGATGCGCAAGATGACGCTGGAGGACTTCGAAGCCGTCCTGGACGTGCACGTCAAGGGCGCCTGGCTGGGCACTCGCGCCGCGGCGGCGGTGATGCGCGAGCAGGGCAGCGGTTCGATCGTGAACATCTCGTCGATCTCCGGCAAGGTCGGCATGATCGGGCAGACCAACTACAGCGCCGCCAAGGCGGGCATCGTCGGCCTGACCAAGGCGGCGGCCAAGGAGGTCGCGCACAAGGGCGTGCGGGTCAACGCGGTGCAGCCCGGCCTGATCCGCACCGACATGACCGCGGCGCTGCGCGAGGACGTCTGGCAGGCCAAGCTGCAGGAGATCCCGATGCAGCGCGCCGGTGAGCCCTCCGAGGTGGCCGACGTCGTGCTGTTCCTGGCCTCCGGGCTGTCCTCGTACATGACCGGCTGCGTCCTGGAGATCACCGGCGGCCGCCACCTCTGACCCGGCAGGAGGCGCCGTCCGGCCGACGGCGCCTCCGCACCCGTGAGCCGGCGGATCAGTCGCAGGGTGGTTCGGCGTGGCCGCCGAGTTCGGCCAGGATGGCCTGGGTGTGCTCGCCGATCTCCGGGATCGGGTCCATGCGCGGTTCGCGTCCGGGGACCGTGACCGGGGGCAGCAGGGTTCGCAGCGGTCCGGCCGGGGAGTCGACCTCGCGCCAGCGGTCCCGAGCCGCCAGCTGCGGGTGCTCGGCGAACTCGGACACGGTGCGCATCCGGGCGTTGGCGATGCCCGCGTGCTCCAGCCGCCGCTCGATCTGCTCGCTGCTCATCGCCGCGAACACCGCCTCGATCGCGATCTTGAGCTCGAAGACGTTGGCCACCCGCTTCGGGTTGGCGTCGAACCGCGGATCACCGGCCAGGCCGGGCTGGTCGAGCACCTGCTCGCAGAACTTCACCCACTCCCGCTCGTTCTGCACGCCGAGGAAGACCTGGCTCCCGTCGCCGGCGGCGAACGGCCCGTAGGGCGCGATGGCGGCGTGCCGCGCTCCGGCTCGCGGCGGCTCGGTCCCGCTGTAGGAGTAGTAGTACGGAAAACCCATCCACTCGCCCAGCGCGTCGAACAGCGACACCTCGAACGCCGTGCCGCGCCCGGTGCGCTCGCGCTCGTACAGCGCGGTGAGCACGCCGGTGTAGGCGTACATGCCGCCGGCGATGTCGGCGGTGGAGATGCCGGTCTTGGCCGGTTCGTCCGGGCTCCCGGTGATCGAGACCAGGCCGGTCTCGCACTGGATCAGCAGGTCGTAGGCCTTCTTATCGCGGTAGGGCCCGGAGCTGCCGTACCCGGAAAGGTCGCACACGATCAACCGCGGGTCCTTCGCGCGCAACTCGGCCGCGCCCAGCCCGAGCCGTCCTGCCGCTCCCGGGGCGAGGTTCTGGACGAACACGTCCGCGCGGTCCAGCAGCTGGTCCATCACCGCCCGGTCGGCCGCCGCCTTGAGGTCCAGGACGATGCTCTCCTTGTTGCGGTTGAGCCAGACGAAGTGGCTGGACAGTCCCTGCACCGACGTGTCGTAGCCGCGGGCGAAGTCGCCCGCCGGGCGCTCCACCTTGATCACCCGCGCGCCGAGATCGGCCAGCTGCCGGGTGGCGAACGGGGCGGCGACGGCCTGCTCCAGGGAAACCACGGTCACGCCTTCCAGCGGAAGCATCGACCCGCTCTCCTTCCCGCCGAGGGATTTGTACGGCCAATCGAACGTCAGCCTCCCCTGAGATGTCAATGCTGTTCCGCCGCGCCGGAATCGACTATGGCCGTACATATCCGGCAAACATTTGACCGTTCGAAAAGACTATTGACCGGTCAAAAGACGGCAAGCTAGATTCCACCTCGTGGCAACCCCGGCGTACCTGCGCATCCGCACCGAACTGGAGCAGCGGATCCGCTCCGGTGCGCTGCCGCCCGGCAGCCGGCTGCCCACCGAGGCCGAGCTGCAGCAGCAGCACTCGGTCAGTCGCGCGACCGCGCAACGAGCGCTGACCGAGCTGGCGCAGGCCGGGCTGGTGGAGCGCCACCGGCGGCGCGGCACCTTCGTCGCCGAAGGCGCGCGGCAGGAGAACCTGCTGCGCGTGGTGAACCCGACGTTGCAGGGCCCGGAGATCCCGGGCAGGCACGCGGTGGACTCCGCGGCGGTGATCCCGGCGCGCGATGCCGACGTCGAACTCCCCGGCGTGCCCGGCGACACGCCGGTCAACCAGCTGCGGCGGCTGAAGTTCGACGTGGACGACAATCCGATCGCCGTCGAGCTCTCCGCCGTTCCGTTCTCGCTGGCACCACGAATGCTGGACGAGGACCTGGCACACCTGACCGTGCACGACTACTTCGCCCGAACCGGCGTACCCGCGGCCAAGTCCCGGGTCTACATCGACCCCGTCCTGCTCGACCAGGCGACCGCGACCCGGTTGCGGATGTCCCCGGGCGGTGCGGTGATCCGGCTCCGCCGGCTGACCTGGCTCACCGACGGCAAGCTCGCCGAAGCCATGTGGCACATCATCCGGCCGGACCTGGTCGAGTTCTTCATCGAGCAGTCCGTTCTGTCCACACCGGACTCCTGATCCTCCGGTACCGGGTTCCCGCCGGGAACCGGTGCAGCTCTCCACACCACCAGTCCTCCCACGACTGCGCCCTCTTCCGCGTTTCTCCGCACTCCTGGAGCGACCATGAGCCAACCTCGCGTCGCAGTGATCGGCACCGGCGTGATCGGCGCCATGACGACCTGGCAGCTCGTCCGGCGCGGAGCCGACGTGCTCGCCTTCGACACCTACTCCCCCGGCCACGACCGCGGTGCCTCCGCCGGGGAATCGCGCATCTTCCGCACCGCCTACAAGGAGGGCTCCGACTACGTCCCGCTGCTGCAGCGCGCCGGCCGGTTGTGGCGCGAGCTGGAACGGGCCGCGAGCGCCGAGCTGCTGACGATGTGCGGCGGCCTGACCATCGGCCCCGCCGACCATCCCGACATCCGGGCGGTGCGGCGGTGCGCGGAGGAGCACGGCCTCGACCACGAGGTCTTCGACGCCGAACTCGCCCGCAAGCGGTTCCCCCAGCACCGGATCGACGACGACGAAGTCATGGTGCTCGACCCGGCCGCGGGCGTGCTGCGCCCCGAGCCCGCGGTGCAGGCCGCGTTGCGCATCGCAGCCGATGCGGGCGCGGAAGTCCTTGCCCACCACCGGATTTCCGAGGTCGCCGAGACCGCGAACGGGTGGCGGATCACCAGCGGCGGCACCTATTTCGACGTCGACCACGTCGTGTTCGCGCCCGGCCCGTGGGCGCACGAGCTGGAACCGCTGCGCTCGCTGCCGGTCGAGGTCCGGCGGATCACCGCCTGCTGGTTCGCCGCGCGCGACACCGCCGCGCACCGGCCGGACCGGCTGCCGATCGCGATCCGCCGCCACCGGGAGGCCGGGTTCTCCTGCTTCCCGCTGCTGGACGGCGTTTCGGTCAAGATCGTCCCGCACCACCTGGGCTGGCCCACCCTGGCCAGCCCGGACGACCTGCCGCGCAGCGCCGAGCCCGAGTTCGCCCGCGCGGCCGCGGCCGCCGCGGAACGGCTGCTGCCCGGCGTCACTCCGCACCCGGTGCGCATCGGCACCTTCGCCGAGGGCTTCACCCCGGACGAGCACGCCCTGCTGGGTCCGCTGCCCGGGCACCGCAACGCCACGGTCATGACCGGGTTCTCCGGCCACGGCTTCAAGCTCGCCCCGGTGTTCGGCGAGATCGGCGCCGACCTCGCGCTGAACGGCAGCACCGAGCACGACATCACCCAGCTGGACCCCGACCGCTTCGCGCGCGCGTGACCACCGGAGGTCGACCATGCCCACAGGATCCACCGGACAGATCATCGGGATCGTCGTCGCCAGCCTGCTGGTGATCGGCTTCGGCATCGCCATGTCCGTCTACTTCGGACGGAAGGCGAAGAACTCGCAGGACTGGCTGTCGGCGGGCGAATCGCTGCCGCTGATCGTCGTCATCATCACCCAGTTCGCCACCGCCACCGGCGGCGGCGTGCTGATCGCGCACGTCGGCATCGGCTACCGCTCCGGCTGGTCGGTGTTCATCTACGAGGGCTGCGTGCTGATCGGCTTCCTCGTGCTGATGCTGATCGCGAAATGGCTCCGGCAGCAGCGCTTCACCACCGTGCCGGACATCATCACCAGGCTCTTCGGGCAGCACAAGCTGGTCACCGCGATCGCCGCGCTGGCCGCCCTGGTGGTGCCCTTCGGCTGGCTGGCCACCCAGTTCGTCGCCTTCGCGCAGCTCTTCGGCCAGCTCACCGGCGTCTCCCCGACCGCGCTGATCCTGCTGATCATGGTGGCGTCACTGCTGTTCGTGCTGCCGGGCGGGCTGACCTCGGTGGCCTGGACCGACTTCGTGTTCGGCATCTTCATGATCGCGATGTCGCTGGGCGTGGCGGCCTACGCCGTGCACCTGGCCGGCGGCTGGGGGCACATCACCGCGACGGTGCCGCAGCGGCTGTGGGGCTGGGAGGGCTTCACCGCCGTCGGCTGGGAGCAGATCTGGCTGTGGGTCGCGGCGATCCTGCCGGGCACGCTCACCAACCAGCTCTACTACCAGCGGGTCTTCGCCACCAAGAAGGTCTCCGACGCGCGCCGCGGGCTCGGCCTGTCCGGCCTGACCATGCTCATCGGCGGCATCTACGCCGGGTGCATCGGGCTGGCGGTGCACTCGATGAACCCGGGCCTGGCCAACGAGGAGGACGCGGCCGGCTGGCTGCTGACCCAGCTGCCGACCTGGCTGGTGGTCGTCTTCGGCGCGTTCCTGGTCTCGACGATCGTGTCCACCACCGGCGCCGCGCTGCAGTCCGTGGTCGCCAACCTGACCCGCGACGTGTACCAGAACATCGTCGGCAGGCAGCAGAGCGAGCGGCAGGCGGTGTCGCTGTCCCGGCTGATCACGGTCGGCGTGTCGATCCTGGCCGCGGTGCTGGCGATCCTGTTCCCGAAGGCGCTGACCTGGCTGGTCGCCACCTACGCCTACTCGGCGGCCGCGCTGGCCGCACCCATCTTCCTCGGCTACGCGCTGCACAAGCGCCGCCGGCTCACTCCGCTCGCCGCGATCGCCAGCATGCTCACCGGCATCATCGGGTGCGCGGTGGCGCAGGTGCTCGACACCACCGTTCCGTACGCGGTGTACGGCATCGGCGCGTCGACCGCGGTGCTGCTGGCGATCGCGTTCGCCACGCCGGGGAAGCCCAGTGCAGATGTCCGCAGCGAACCAGTGAGGGAAGAAGCATGAAGATCGCCGTGATCGGTCTCGGCGTGCTGGGGGCTGGTGCCGCCCGCGCGCTGGCACTCGCCGGCGCCGAGGTGACCGTCTTCGAACGAACCGCACCGCTGGCCGGCACCTCGGGCACGTCGTTCGCCTGGACCAACTCGCACAGCAAGAACCCGCGCTCCTACCACGACCTCAACGTCGCGGGCATGGCCGAGCACGCCGAACTGGCGAAATCCGGTGCGGACTGGTTGGTGCGCAACGGGAATCTCGAGTGGGCGCAGGACCCGGCGGGGGCCGAGCGGCTGGCCGCGTCGGTCGCGGAGCTGACCGGGCGCGACTACCCGGTGGAGTGGATCACCCCGGACCGGGCCCGCGAGCTCGTGCCCGACCTGCGGGTGCCGGGCGAGGTCCGGGACATCGCCTTCTACCCCACCGAAGGACATGTCTTCCCGGCTCTGCTGGTGGCCCGGCTGTGGGGCGAGGCGCGCGAGCACGGCGCGGAGCTCCGCTGCCCCGCCGAAGTGCTCGGAGTGTCCGAAGTGGATGGACGCGCCCGTGTCGAACTGGCCGGCGGTGCAGCAGATTTCGACGCGGTGGTGGTCGCCACGGGCCGCTGGACCGAAACCCTGACCGCGGCGGCCGGGTACCGCGTCCCGATGGCGGACCCGGACGCGGCGGGCTCGGCGACGGTCGGCCTGCTCGGCTACACGCGCCCGCTGGCCACCCGTCTGGACCGGGTCCTGACCACGCCGGACCTCAACGTCCGCCCGGACGGCGCGGGCCGCCTCATCGTGCAGGGCCTGGACCTCGACGCCCACGCGGACCCGGCGAACCCGCCGTCGCCCGGCGGCGACCACGCACGAACCCTGTGCAGCCGCCTGAACGACCTGCTCGCGGGCACCGAGGGCGCGAGCCTGGAATCGCTCCGGGTCGGTCAGCGCGCGATTCCCGCCGACGGCCTCACCGTCGCCGGATTCCTGGGCGACAGCGGCAGGATCTACACCCTCGCCACCCACAGCGGCATCACCCTCGGCCCGCTCCTGGGCCGCCTCGCAGCGCAGGAAGTCCTCACCGGCACCCCGGCGGACGCCCTGGCCGACTTCCGCCCCCAGCGCCTGATCGGCCAGTCCGGCCTGCCACCGCTGAAACCGGCCCGCTTCGCAGGCCAGCAGTGACCGCGCCGGGCGGCCGGGAAAACCGGTTTGATCGACCTGCGAGGCCATGACACGCTGCCAACGACCGTGGTCCGCCGGTGCGGGGTCATCTCGCACCGGCGGGCCCGCGACCTACCCACGGGAGCTGCTCTTGACCGTCGAGACAACACCGGTGATCGACGCCGCGCTGGCGAGGCGCCTGGTCGACGCGCAGTTCCCGCAGTGGGCCGGGCTGCCGCTGCGGCTGCTCGCCCCGGCCGGGTCGGATCACGTGATCTACCGGCTCGGCGAGGAGCTGTCCGTTCGGCTCCCCCGCCACGACGGCGCGATCGAGCAGGCGAGGAAGGAAGCCGAGTGGCTGCCCCGGCTCGCCCCGCACCTGCCGCTGGCCGTCCCCGAAGTGGTCGCGGTGGGCGAACCGGGCTTCGGCTATCCGTGGCCGTGGGCGGTGTCGCGCTGGCTGGACGGCGAGGTCGCGACCGCCGACACCCTGTCCGGCTCGCACGAGACCGCAGTCGCGCTGGCCGAGTTCCTGACCGCACTCCACCGGATCGACGCCGCAGCGGCCGAGCACCTCACCGGCGAGCCGCTGGCCGAACGGGACGCGGAGACGCGATCCGCCATCGCGGAGGTTCGTGGCACGTTCGACGCCGCGGCGATGACCGAGCTGTGGGACACCGCCCTCGCCGCCCCGGGTTGGGGCCGCCCACTGGTCTGGTTCCACGGCGACTTCCACACCGGCAACCTGCTGACGACCAACGGCCGCCTCAGCGCGGTCATCGACTTCGGCGAGCTCGGCACCGGCGACCCGGCTTGCGATCTGACCATCGCCTTCACCCTCCTCTCGCCCGAGACGCGAGCCACCTTCCGCTCCGCGCTCGACGTGGACGACGACACCTGGACCCGCGGTCGCGGCTGGGCCCTGGCCACCGGCTTGAACGCCTACACGTCCTACGCCGCGACCAGCCCCCGCGTCGCGGCCCAGACCACTCGCCAGATGACCCAAGCCCTCCTCGGCTGAACCAAGCTGTGCGAGGGGCGGGCTCGATCAGGTGAGGTGACGGCGGAGGAAGTCGAGGGTTCGCGGCCAGGCCGTGCGGGCCGAATCCTCGTGGTAGGAGGCCGGGTTCTGGTCGTTGAAGAAGGCGTGCCCCGCCGGGTAGAAGTAGATCTGCGGGCGGACCGGGGACTGCTGCTGGACCTTGTCCCGCAGCTCGCCGACCGCGTCCACGCTGATCGTGCGGTCGTACTCGCCGAAGTGGCACAGCATCGGCGCGGTGAGGCCGGAGAAGTCCGTCTCGGCCACCGACGGCAGGCCGTAGAACGGCACCACCGCGCCGACCCGCTCGCCCTGCTGCGCGCCCAGCACGATCGCGAACTTCCCGCCCATGCAGAACCCGACCACGCCGACCGACGAACCGCTCACCTGCTCGTGCCCCAGCAGGAAGTCGACCGCACCGGCGAGGTCGCGGGCCGCGCGGTCGACCGGCAGCGCCTGCATCAGCCGCGCCGCTTCCTTCCCGTCGTGCGTGGTGCGCCCGCCGTAGAGGTCCGGGGCCAGCGCGACGAAGCCCTCCGCCGCCAGCCGGTCCACCACGTCCGCGACGTGGTCGGTCAGCCCCCACCACTCCTGGATCACCACCACGCCGGGGCCGCTGCCCGACGGCGTCGCCAGGTAGCCGTGCGCGGTGCGCCCGTTGCTGGGGAAGCTGACGTTCTGGTGCGGATTGGTCACCGTGGCACTCCTCTGACCGGATCTCTGCCGACCGGCACATGGTCGCGCCGGGCCGGTCTGATCGCACGTGCGTCCCCCAGGTCAAGATCAACACCGTAGCCCGTCCGGATCAGCTCGCGCATCGACCAACTGGTGGATGCGGTGGATGCGGTGGTGGAGATCGCCGACCGACCGGTCCACCGATACCCGGCGGTCCCGCCTGCGAGCATCGTCGAAGCCATGTCCTCGACCCTGACCGGCACGAGCCCGGTCCACCAGGAACGCTCCCTCGCCCCGGACCTCGCCCGCGGCGCGATGCTCGCGCTGATCGCGCTGGTCAACTCGGCGATCTACCTCTACGACCGCCCGTACGGCCTGAAGCAGCACATCGTCGAGCACGGGCTGCTGGACCGCATCACCAGCACGCTGGTGACGGTTCTCGCCGACGGGCGCGCCTACCCGATGTTCGCCGCCCTGTTCGCCGCCGGCGCGGTGCAGGTGCTGCAGCGCTCCGGGCCCGGGGCCCTGCGCCGGAGGTGCTGGTGGATGCTGGCGTTCGGGCTGGTCCACGCGGTGCTGCTGTTCCCCGGTGATGTGCTGGGCCTCTACGCGGTGGTGGGCTTCGCGATCGCCGCGTCGACCCGGATCCGGGAGCGCACCCTGCTGATCGCCGCCGGGTGCTGGCTGGTGGTCGTGGCCGTGGTCCAGGGCGTCGTCAACGCGATGTCCCCGACCGGGGACCAGCGGTCCTACTTCTGGTCCTTCGCGGTCGATTCGCCGCTGGAGGCCCTCGCCCTCCGTCCGCTGGAATGGCTGATGATGCCGTTCGGGATGCTCGGCGTGCTGAGCGCGGCGCTCGTCGGCATCTGCATCGGGCGGCGCGGAATGCTGACGGATCCGGCGCGGTACCGCGCTGTGCTGGTCCGGGTCGCGGTCGGTGGGCTCACCGTTGCGGTGCTCGGCGGGCTTCCGCTGGGCCTGGCCGTCGGCGGCTTCTGGACACCGGGGAGCCTCGCCGCCGCGTGGGCCGCTTCAGCCGCGCACGCGGTGACCGGCGTCGCCGGAGGTCTCGGCTACGCAGCGCTGATCGGCCTGCTGGCGCTGCGGCTCGGTGCACGGCGCGGCCCGGTGGTCCGGGCGATCAGCGCCTGCGGGCAGCGTTCGCTGAGCTGCTACCTGTTCCAGTCCGTGGTGTTCGCGACGCTGCTGCTGCCCTTCACACTGGGTCTGGGCGCGACGTTGGGTTCCGCCGAGGTCGCGCTGCTGGCGCTGGGCACCTGGCTGATCTCGGTGCTGCTGGCCGAAATCCTGCGGCGCGCGGGCAAACCCGGCCCGGCGGAGGTGTTGCTGCGCCGCCTGACCCGCCGCGGCTGACCTGCCAGACTGAGCAGCGTGACATCGGTGGAGGAGCAGCAGTACATCCAGCGGGAGCAGCGCTGGAACAAGGTGTGGGCGCTCGCACCGTACGGACTGCTCGGGCCGGCCGCAGCTGTGTCGCTGTTCGACGCGTCGGGCTGGCAGCACCACCTGATCACGCTGGCCATCGCGGCCGGGCTCGGGGTGTGGCACTGGTGGTTCGTGGTGGCGCACCCGCAGTGGTGCGAGCGCAGGACCTGGCTGATGGCCCTGTACTTCACCGGGTTGCTGGCGACGACTGTGCTCCTGGTGGGGCGCAGCAGCGCTTTCCAGCTCTTCGTCCCGGCCTGCTACGTGCTCGCGTTCGTCACGCTGCCCGGCTGGTCGGCCTACATCGGTGTGGCGGCCACCAGCGGGATCTGGCTGATGGCACCGGGTACGGACGTGCCGGTGACGCTGGGCAACCTCGCGACCGCCACGCCGCTGGCCGCGCTGATCGGCTGGACGATCCGGGTGATGGAGCGCGAAGCGATCCGGCGGCGCGAGGCCAACAGCAGGCTGGTCGCGATGGCCGCCGAGAACGCACGGCTGCACCAGGTGCTGGTCGAGCGGGCGAAAGCCGCTGGGACGGCCGAAGAACGCGCCCGGATGGCCCGCGAGATCCACGACACCGTGGCGCAGGGGCTGACCGGCATCGTCACCCAGCTCGAAGCCGCCGAGGAGCTATCCCCCGCCGATCCGGTCCGCGAGCGGCTCGGCAAGGCCCGGCAGCTCGCGCGCACCAGCCTGGTCGAGGTCCGCCGCTCGATCGAAGCCCTGCGCCCGGGCCCGCTGGAGAACGCCCGGCTCGCCGAAGCGGTCGCGCACGCCGCGGCGTCGTGGCGCGAACAGCACGGCGTGCCAACGGAGTTCACCGTGACCGGCACGCCGCACCCGGCGCCGGCGGAGGCCGAGGTCGCGGTGCTGCGCGCGGCTCAAGAAGCGCTGTCCAACATCAGCAGGCACGCGCGGGCCGGGCGCGTCGACGTTACGCTGTCCTACATGGACGGTCTGGTCGTGCTGGACGTGCGCGACGACGGGGCCGGTTTCGACGTCGAGGCCGCTTCCGGGTTCGGGCTGACCGCGTTGCGCGAGCGGGTGGGCCGGCTCGCCGGTTCCGTGGAGATCGAGTCGGCGCCGGGCGCGGGTACCGCGCTCAGCATCGCAATCCCGGTGGGAGAGGTGGCCGGATGAACCGGTGGAAGCTGGTGGTCGTCGACGATCACCCGGTGGTGCGCGACGGGCTGCGGGCGATGCTCGGCACGCAACCGGATTTCGAGGTGGTCGGCGAGGCCGCCAGCGGGGCCGAAGCGCTGGCCGTGGTGGCCGCGGTGAAGCCCGACGTGGTGCTCACCGATCTGCGGATGCCCGACCCGAGCGGCGCCGAGCTGATCCGGCTGCTGCGGGAGCGGGCCGCGACAGCGCGGGTACTGGTGCTGACCACGCACGACACCGATTCCGACGTGCTGCCCGCGATCGCGGCTGGCGCCATCGGCTACCTGCTCAAGGACACCCCGCGCGAGGAGCTGTTCCGGGCGGTGCGCGCCGCGGTGCGCGACGAGTCGGTCCTCTCGCCTCCGGTCGCCGCCAGGCTGCTCAGCAACGTCCGCCCGGCTGCTCCCGCGAACACCGCACTGAGCGCCCGCGAGCGCGAGATCGTCGGCCTCCTCGCACGCGGCCGCACCAACCGGGAACTGGCCGCCGACCTGCACATCAGCGTGGCGACGGTGAAGACCCACCTGCTGCACGTCTACGCCAAGCTCGGCGTGCCGGACCGCGCTGCCGCGGTGGCCGCCGCATACGAGCGGGGCCTGCTGTGACTGTCAGTCGGCGATCACCTGGTCGAGCAAGGTGGTGAACGCCTCCCGGTCGACGGTGGCCGGGTCCTGCGCCAGCCAGCTGCCGATCTCCCGGACGAACTGCCCCGGAGTCATCGGCGAGACCTGCTCGTCCTGCTCCACGGTGGTCACCTCACCGGAGCGGCTCGGGTAGATCAGCACCGCACCGCGCACCTCGACACCGGGCAGCAGGTCCTCGAATACCTCGACGCCTTCCACCAAGCGGGTCGCACCGCCGCGGAAGGGGTGCCCGTTGCGCCACAGCGTGCCTTCCTCGTCGGCCGTGTAGTGACCGGGCAGCCAGGTCTTGGACTCCACCAGCACCAGCCGCCGCCCGCACAGCACCGCGTGGTCGACGTCCTGGAAGACCGAGTCGGGCCAGGCCAGACCGTGGAACACCCGCACACCGGGAAGCCGGGTGAGGTACTTGGCGCACAGCTCGGCGGTCAGCTGCTGTGCGCGCTCCTCCGGATCGGTGCTGCCACGCAGCCCGTAGATCTTGCTGCTGTCGTACTCCGCCGCGAACGACCGGTCGGCCCGGTGCGCGCGAATGTGCCTGCGCAGCAGCACGAGGATCACCGCGCCGGCAGCCACCAGCAGCGCCAGCCAGCCGGCCAGCAGCGCCGCGGTCAGCTCGACGGCCAGTCCGGCCAGCAGCAGCAACGACCAGCCGCCGACCAGCGCGAGAGTGGGGGCGCGTTCCGGGCCGGTCATCGGCAGGTAGCGGATGCGCGCGTCCGGGTCGATGCCGTCCCACCACGCGATGTCGTCCAGGCGCAGCCGGGGCAACCGCGGCACGTAGTTCGGGTCGTCGCCGAAGTTCCGGCGGCGACGGCGCGCGGCCGACTGCGAGCGGCTCGGCTGCTGCTCCTGCTCGCCGCCGCCGTCGTAGTGGGCGCGGCGCACCGGGTCGTTGAGGGTTTCGTAAGCCTCCTGCAGGAGCCGGAACGTTCCCGCCGTGCCACCGACATCGGGGTGCATGGTGCGGGCCAGCGTCCGGTAGGCGGACTTGATCTCGGAGGCGGTCGCATCGCGATGCACGCCGAGCAGCTCGTAATAGTCGACCCCGCGCACGGTCCTCCCCGCCTCCCACTGCTGCGCGGCCATGATAGGGCTTGCGCCGCGGACAAGATCAACCGCGTGGTCTGTTTCGTCGGCTTCGCACGCGCCCGACGATCACGGTGCCCGCAGCGGGCGCCGACCGCACCCCGAACGCGAAAAAACCCGCTGACCTTCGGGTCAGCGGGCTCTTCCACGCGGGCGGCCGAGACGGCTGGGCCGTCCCTCCCTTTTGACCGCCCGGAACAGCCGGGCGCGGTTCTCGGTGGCGCCTCGAACCGGCTCGGCTAGCTGAGCGGTGCAACGCCGGGTCCGAGAACCGGAGCGGGAGGGATCTCCGGCCGACTCGCCCGACACCGCCAAGTCCGTCGTCGGCGGGCGAAACGCCCACCGGTGCCGAACCCCACCTTAGCGGATACCGGGCCCGCACGGGGCGGACGTGACCAACAGCTCCTCTCACACGTCCGGACCGGAAGCCTCCATCACCGGGCGCACTTCCACCGCGGCGAACCGCGCGTCGGGGATCCGGGCGGCGATCTCGCTCGCCCGCTCCGGGCTGTCGCAGTCGACCACGATGTAGCCGGCCAGCTGCTCCTTGGTCTCGATGAACGGGCCGTCGGTCGCCGCGAGCACGCCGTCGCGGACCCGGACCGTCCTGGAGGTGAGCGGATCGGCCAGCGCCTCGCCGCCGACGAACTCGCCCGACTCGACGATCTCCTGGTGCATCGCCTCGGCCTGCCGGGTCAGCTCGGCGCGCTCCTCCTCCGGCAGCGCGAGGAAGTCCGGGTCCCGCAGGAACATCGGGTGCTCCCAGCTCTCCGGGTTGCTGTAGATCAGCAGCAGGTACTTCACCGTCGGCTCCTCACTCCGGTCACTCGCTGCCCGCGAGGCCGATCAGGTTCCCCTCCGGGTCGGTGAACTGCCCGACCACGAAGTCGCCGTCAGGTGCCTTCACCGGCCCCAGCACGCGCTTTCCGCCGAGGCTCTCCGCCTTCGCCAGCGCCTCCTCGACCTTCGGCACGCCGATGTAGACGAGCACCTCGTTCTCGTGGTCCGCGCCACCGCCGACGCCGCCGTTGATGCCGCCGGTGGTGCTGCCGTCGACGAACCCGTACTGGCCCGGCGCGGACACCTCCTCGCTCAGCGCGTCACCCACGTGGAACTGCCAGCCGAACAGCTCGCCGTAGTAGTCGTGAAGCTTCCTCGGGTCCTTCCCGATGATCTCGAAGTGCACCACGGGGCTTCCCATGACCGCTCCCCTCCGCACCGTCGACCGGTGCTGACCGGGCGCCCGTCCGGCGCCTCTCGACCATAGGTCGGAGCCGCCGGGCGGGCTTCGACATCGGCGCACGGGCGAATTCGCAGCGGCAGCTCCGCGGTCGCGCTAGGCCTGCTGGTCGTCGGGCAGCTGCGCGGCCCGCTTCCGGAGGTAGCGCTGTTCGGGCAGGCTCGTGGTCAGGCGGGCGGCCAGCAGGTACGAGGCCCGGGCACCGGGAACGTCACCGGCCATCTCCAGCAGGTGCGCCCGCACCGCGTGCAGCCGGTGGTGCTTGGCGAGCCTCCCGTCGGCGCTCAGCGGTTCCAGCAGCGCCAGTCCGGCGTCCGGGCCGTGCACCATCGCGGCGGCGACCGCGCGGCTGAGGGAGGCCATCGGGTTCGGGGCGAGCTTCTCCAGCAGCTCGTAGAGCGCCAGCACCTGCTGCCAGTCGGTGTCCTCGGCGCGGGCGGCTTCGGCGTGCACGGCGGCGATCGCGGCTTGGACCTGGTACGGGCCGAGCGGCGCGCGGGTCAAGGTGTCGGTGATCAGCTCGATGCCCTCGGCGATGAGCTGCTGGTCCCACTCGCCGCGGTCCTGCTCGGCCAGCGGGATGAGCTCGCCGTCCGGTCCGGTGCGGGCCGGGCGGCGCGCCTCGCACAGCAGCATCAGCGCGAGCAGCCCGCAGACCTCGCCGTCGTCGGCCAGCAGGCCGTGCACGAGACGGGTCAGCCGGATGGCCTCGCCGGTCAGCTCGGCGCTCTGCAGGTCGGGCCCGGACGTCGTGGTGTAGCCCTCGTTGAAGATCAGGTACAGCACGTGCAGGACGGCGCGCAGCCGCTCCTCCCGCTCGTCGTCGGGAGGCAGGCCGAACCGGGCGCCGGTGGACTTGATCCGCTGCTTGGCGCGGCTGATGCGCTGCGCCATCGTCGCTTCCGGCACCAGGAACGCCCGCGCGATCTGCGCGGTGCTCAACCCGCCGACCGCGCGCAGCGTCAGCGCCACCTGCGATGCCGGGGACAGCTCGGGGTGGCAGCACAGGAAGAGCAGGGGGAGCGTGTCGTCGTCGCTGTGCGCGTCGACGACGTCGGCGGGCGGGGCGATGTGCTCGTCGGGCAGGGCCATCGACGCGGCGTTGCTCTCGCGCCGCCTGCGGGCCTGCTCGCTGCGGAGCTGGTCGACCATCCGCCGGGACGCGACGGTGATCAACCAGTTCAGCGGGTTCGCCGGAACGCCCTGCTCAGGCCACTGCGTGGCGGCGGCGAGCAGCGCCTCCTGCACCGCGTCCTCGGCGACGTCGACGTGCCCGTGGTGCCGCACGAGCGCGACGAGCACCTTCGGCGCCGAGCGGCGCAGGAGGTCGGCAACACCGGCGTCCGTGATCACATCTCCTACTCGGGTCGCGTGCGGAACCCGGCGGCCGGACCGAAGGCCGCCGGGGACGCCCACATTCGACCACGTGGCGCCCAGCGCTACTGGGTGCCGCCGAAGTGCGGCAGGCCGCCCTCGGCAATCCAGGCGTGCACGATGCGCTGGTCGGTGTAGAAGTCGATGCTCCGGGTGCCGCCCTCGTGGCCGACGCCGCTGGCCTTGATGCCGCCGAAGGGCGTGCGCAGGTCGCGGATGTTGTGCGAGTTCAGCCAGAGCATGCCGGACTCGACCTGGTTGGCCACCCGCAGACCGCGCTTGAGGTCGTTGGTCCAGACGTAGGCCGCCAGGCCGTACTTGGTGTCGTTGGCCAGCCGGATCGCCTCGGCCTCGTCGTCGAACGGCGTCACCGCCACCACCGGGCCGAACACCTCCTCGCGGAACAGGGTGTGCTCCGGGGTGACGTCGGCGAAAACGGTCGGCTCCAGGAAGTTGCCCTCCGGCAGGTGCGCAGGCCGCTTGCCGCCGGTCACCAGCCGCGCGCCCTCGGCCTTGGCCTTCTCCACGTGCCCGATGACCTTCTCGAAGTGCTCCGGGTGGATCAGGCAGCCCAGCTCGGTGCCGCGGTCGGCGGGCAGCCCGACCTGGAAGCGCTCGGCGCGCTCCCCGAGCCGCCGCACGAAGTCGTCGTAGATGCTGCGGTGCACCAGCACCCGCGAACCCGCCGTGCAGCGCTCGCCGTTGAGCGAGAACACGCCGAAGATCGCGCTGTCCAGCGCCGCGTCGAGGTCGGCGTCCGCGAAGATGATGTTCGGCGACTTGCCGCCCAGCTCCATCGACAGGCCCTTCAGGCCGTCGGCGGCGTTGCGCATGATCACCTTGCCGGTGGTGGTCTCGCCGGTGAACGACAGCACCGGCACGTCCGGGTGGCGGACCAGCGCGTCGCCGGCCTCCTCGCCGATGCCGTGCACGATGTTGAACACCCCGGCGGGCACGCCCGCTTCTTCGAAGATCTCCGGCAGCACGCTCACCGACAGCGGCGACCACTCGGCCGGCTTGAGCACCACGGTGCACCCGGAGGCCAGCGCCGGGGCCAGCTTCCAGCTCTCCAGCATGAACGGGGTGTTCCACGGCGTGATCAGCCCGGCCACGCCCTTGGGCTTGCGCACCACGTAGTTGAGCTGGACGTCGGCGACCCGGTAGGCCTCCTCGGTCTGCACCACGATCAGGTCGGCGAAGAACCGGAAGTTCTCGGCCGCGCGCTTGGCCTGCTGCTCGACCTGCGCGATCGGCAGCCCGGTGTCGAAGGACTCCCACTGCGCGATCCGCTCGCCGCGCGCCTCGATGCCGTCGGCGATGCGGTTGAGCACGTTCGCGCGAGCGCGGTTGCGCATGTCGGCCCACCCGCTGTCCCGGAACGCCGCCGCGGCCGCCGCGACCGCCCGGTCGACGTCGGCGGCCTGACCGGCGGCGGCGCGGGTGTACTCGGTGTTGGTCGCGGGCTCCAGCACCCCGAAGGTCTGCCCACCGGCGCTGGGCACCAGCTCACCGCCGATGTAGTGGGTGATCAGCTCGGGAACGCCGTCCGGCACGTTGCTCATCTGGGGGTCCTCCACGTCGTCAGGTGCGCGGGACGCGACCCGGTGGAGATCGGGCGCGCGATCTCCACCGGAATCGCGAGTCTTCAACTGGGGATGAGGTCGCCGCCCTCGGCCAGCAGCGGTTCGATCCGGTTGCGGCCGTCGGCGGTGAGCGGGATCAGCGGCGGGCGGACGTGGTCGCTGGCGATCAGGCCGCGGTCGGCCAGCACCGCCTTGACCGCCGCCGGGTTGGTCTCGGTGAACACCAGCTCGACCAGCGGGTGCAGCCGGTAGTGCAGGTCGATGGCCTCGTCCACCCTGCCGTCGGCGTAGGCCTGGTACATGTCGGCGACCGCCTTCGGCGCCAGGTTGGCGACCGCGCTGACGAACCCGATGCCGCCGATGGCCAGCAGCGGCAGGCACAGCAGCTCGATGCCCGACCACATCAGGAAGTCCTTGCCGCAGGCCTTGAGCACGTGCGAGAAGTGCTCGAAGTCCTTGGTGGTCTCCTTGATGCCGACGATGTTGTCGTGCGCGAGCCGCAGCCTGGCCACCGTGGCGGGATCGACGCTGACCGCGGTGCGGCTGGGCACGTTGTAGATCGCGATCGGCAGGTCCGGGTACTCCGCGGCGACGGTCGAGTACCAGGTGAACAGCGCTTCCTGGGTGGGACGGGCGTAGTAGGGCGTGATCACCAGCGCGATGTCGGCGCCGAGGTCGCGGGCGTACCCGGTCAGCTCCAGCGTCTCGTCGAGCTTGGCCGATCCGGTGCCGGGCAGGAACGGCACCTGGTCGGCGGTCTCCGCGGCGACGATCTCCAGCGAGCGCTTGCGCTCGGCGAGCGTCTGCGCGCTGGGCTCGCCGGTGGATCCGCCGCTGGAGATGCCGTGCGAACCGTTGGCCAGCTGCCAGCGGACCAGGTTGCGCAGGCCCGCCTCGTCCAGCTCGCCGTCGGCGGTGAACGGTGTGACGACCGGCGCGATCGAGCCCCTGACCTGCGACGGGTCGGCGCGGAACTTCATGACTTCTCCCCTTCCTCGGCGGACCGCAGCGCGGCCACGGCGGCGCGGGCGGTGCGCAGCGTGTGCTCCCGCGCGAAGTTCTCCACGATCGACTCCGCCGCCCCGCAGGAGACCAGCTGCAGCAGTGCCTCGTGCTCGGCGTAGGACTCGGTGTAGCGGGCCGGCACCAGCGCGAAGCTGGAGCGGCGGATCAGATCCAGCCGCGACCACTCCCGCTCCAGCAGGCCCAGCAGGTGCGCGTTCGCGCTGGCCCCGCACAGCGTGCGGTGGAACTCCCGGTTGAGCTCGGTGTAGGCGCGGGCGTCGCCCTGCTCGGCCTTGCGCTTGAGCTCCTGGTTGAGTTCCCGCGCCCGGTCCAGCTCCGCCGCGCTGATCCGCGCGGCACCCGATGCGGTGGCGAAACCTTCCAGCAGCGCAAGCGTTTCCATGCTGCTGAGGTACTGGCCCGGGTCGATCGAGGCGACCTGGGCGCCCACGTTGCGCTGGTAGTCGACGTAGCCCTCGGCTTCCAGGCGGCGGACGGCCTCCCGCACCGGGACCACGCTCATGTCCAGCTCGCGCGCGATCTGCTCCAGCACCAGCCGCTCGCCCGGCACGAGGCTGCGCGCCACGATCCGCTCGCGGAGGTGCTGGTAGGCGATCTCGGACTTGGAGCTCGCCGCCCCGTCCTGCGCTGCCGTCACTCCTCGCCACCCCGCCACTGCTCGTACCGCTGCTTCCACTCGCCGCTGAGCGGGTACAGGCCTTCGACCCGGTGCCCGGCGTCGACCTGCTGGTAGATGAACCGCTCCTGGCGCTCCTGCTCGACGGCGTCGGCGGCGACCTCGTCGGCCAGCCCCGGCGGGATGACCACCACGCCGTCGTCGTCGCCGACGAGCACGTCACCGGGCTCGACCAGCGCGCCGCCGCAGGCCACCGCCACGTTGTCCTCCCACGGCACGTGCCGGTTGCCGAGGACCGCGGCGTGCTGCGTGGCGGCGTAGGTCGGGATGTCGAGGTCGGCGAAGGAGCCGCTGTCGCGCACTCCGCCGTCGGTCACGATCCCGGTCCCGCCGGCCCGCTGGACGCGCAGCGCGAGGATGTCGCCGATCGTGCCGGCGTGGGCGTCGCCGCGGGCGTCGATGACGAGCACTTCGCCGGGCCGGATCGAGTCGATGGTGGACTTCTGCGCGTTGTAACCGCCGCCGCGCTTGGCGAAGACGTCCTCGCGCAGCGGCAGGTAGCGCAGCGTGTGCGCACGGCCGAGCAGCCGGGAACCGGGCTTGGCCGGCCGGACGGATTCGATGAAGGCGTGGTGGATCCCGCGCTTGCGCAGCTGCGCGGAGAGCGTCGCGGTGGCGGCGCTGCGCAGGTTCCGCTCGGTCTCCTCCAGGAGGCCCAACCCGCTGGGCTTGCCGAAGGCGTCCTCGCGGTCCTTTTCGGACAGCGCGGGCAGCGCGCCTGGGCCGCTCATGGGTTCCTCCGCCTCGGCGATGGTGGTGCGCAGCCTGCCGCTCTCGCCCACCTCGACCTCCACGACGTCGCCGGGCTGCACGATGGGCGGTGCGGCCGGGGTGCCGGTGAGGATGATGTCGCCGGGTTCCAGGGTCAGCGAGCGCGACAGGTCCGCGATCAGGTGCTCGAAGTCGAACAGCAGGTTGCCGGAGTTGTCGTCCTGGACGAGCTCTCCGTTGACCCACAACCGGATCCGCAGGTCCTTCAGGTCCACTTCGGACGGATCGAGGACGGCGGGGCCGACCGGGGTGTAGCCGTCGGTGCCCTTGCTGCGCACGTTCGAGCCGCGATCCGCGTAGCGCAGGTCGTAGCAGCCGATGTCGTTGGCCGCCGCGATGCCGCCGATGTGCTCGGCCGCGGACTCCACCGGGACGTTGCGGGCCCGCTTGCCGATGATGACGGCGATCTCGCCCTCCACGCCCAGCGCCTCCGCGCCGCGCGGCCGGACCGCCTGCTGCCCGTCGGCGGCCAGCGAGGACGGCGGCTTGAGGAAGTAGGAGGGTTCGCGGGGCGTCCGGCCACGCTCCTGCGCCCGGCTGCGGTAGTTGAGGTGCACCGCGATGATCTTGCTGGGCGAGAGCCCGAGGGGGTGCGGCACCGGTTGCCTCCCATCGCGTTCGACTGGCCAGATCATGGCCCCAAATCAGATACGATGTCAACCACGCCCACTCGGCGACCGGCCTCTCCCGACGCAATTTCAATGGAAATCAGACGTCCAATTTCCATTGAAATTGCGCACCAGCACAGGACTTCGGCGCATCGATCAGGCGATATACGATCCCGGACCACGTTCGCGCTGCTGGCCTATTGACCGGCGCGCAGGCGGCTGTCTAACCTGCCAGCAAGCCAATCATATACGATCATGGTAGGTGCGCATGCCTGTCCCCGCTCCCGACGTGGTCCGCGCCGCGGACGCCGAACTGGTCGTCACCGACCTCGCGCGATCCCGGTGGTTCTGGGTGGACGCGCTCGGCTTCGAAGCCATCGAGGAGGACGACGAGGTCATCTACCTGCGCGGCTACGAGGAGTTCCTGCACCACAGCCTGGTGCTGCGCAAGGGCCCGGAAGCCGGGTTGCGGCGGCTGTCCTACCGGGTGCGCACACCCGAGGACGTCCAGCGCGCCAAGGACTTCTTCGCCGCCAAGGGCCTGCCCACCCAGGACGTCCCGGCGGGCACCACCCGCGGCATCGGCGAGGCGGTGCGGGTGGAGGACCCGTTCGGCTTCCCGGTGGAGTTCTTCCACCACGCCGAGCAGGGGCCGCGCCACGTGCAGCGCTACGACCTGCGGCGCGGCGCCGAGCCCTCGCGCATCGACCACTTCAACGTGCTGACGCCGGACGTCCAGGCCGCGCACGACTTCTACGCCGAGCTCGGCTTCCGCACCTCCGAGACCATCGAGGACGCCGACCAGATCTACGCGGCGTGGATGTTCCGCAAGCCGACCGTGCACGACATCGCCTTCACCGGCGGCGCCGGGCCGCGCCTGCACCACATCGCCTTCTTCGTGCCGGAGTCGCACCAGATCCTGCGCGCCTGCGACATCCTCGGCTCCACCGCCGACCACGGGCACATCGAGCGCGGGCCGGGCCGCCACGGCGTGTCCAACGCCTTCTACCTGTACCTGCGCGACCCGGACGGGCACCGCCTGGAGCTCTACACCAGCGACTACTACACCGGCGACCCGGACCACCAGACCTACCGGTGGGACGTGCAGGACCCGCGCCGCCGCGACTTCTGGGGCCACGACGTGGTGCCCTCCTGGTACCGCGAGGGCTCGACCGCGCTCGGCCTGGACGGCGCGCCGAAGGCTCTCGTGCACCCGCCGGTCTCGGAGGAGACCGTGCACGTCGGGGCCGACGGCCTGGGCGTGGTCACCGAAGCCGAGCTGCAGCGCTCCTGATCGCGCGCGATCTCGCGGGAACGCCCGGTTCCCGCGAGATCGCGCCCCTGGCAAGGCAATCACGACCTCAGCGAAGAGGCGGGACCACATGAGCAGCCCGGAGCAGGCGCGCCGCGCCCGACTGGCCAGCATGGTCGGCACCACCATCGAGTGGTACGACTACTTCCTCTACGGCACCGCCTCGGCGCTGATCTTCGCCCCGCAGTTCTTCCCCGACCTCTCCCCCACCGCGGGCAAGCTGGCCGCGTTCTCCACGCTGGCCATCGGGTTCGCCGCCCGCCCGCTGGGCGGCGTGGTGATGGGCCACTTCGGCGACCGCATCGGCCGCAAGTCGATGCTGGTGTTCTCGCTGCTGGTGATGGGCGGCTCAACGGTGGCCATCGGGCTGCTGCCGAACTACCAGACCTGGGGCGTGTGGGCGCCGCTGGCGCTGGTGCTCTGCCGCGTGCTGCAGGGGATCAGCGCGGGCGGCGAGTGGGGCGGCGCCGCGCTGATGGCCGTCGAGCACGCACCACCGCACCGGCGCGGCCTGTTCGGCTCCTACGCCCAGGTCGGCACCCCGCTGGGCATGGTGCTGTCCACAGTGGTCTTCCTGGTGGTGCGCCTGGCCGTCGACGAGCAGCAGTTCACGGCCTGGGGCTGGCGGATCCCGTTCCTGCTCAGCATCCTGCTGGTGCTGCTCGGCCTCTACATCCGGCTGCGGGTGGTGGAGAGCCCGGTGTTCGCGGAGGTCCGCGCGCAGGACCGCCGCGCGCGGATGCCGCTCGCCCAGGTGCTGCGCCGGCAGCCGACCGCGCTGCTCATCGCCGTCGGCACCTTCGTCGGCAACAACACGCTCGGCTACATCTTCATGGTCTACCTGGTCAGCTACAGCGTCGACGAGGCCGGGCTGGGCCAGCAGGTGGTGCTGGTGAACCTGGCGCTGGGCTCGGTGGTGTGGCTGGCGCTGACGCCGGTGTTCGGCGCGATGTCCGACCGGATCGGCCGCCGCAACGTCTACCTGATCGGCACCGCGCTGAGCGTGCTCTGGGCGTTCCCGCTGTTCTGGCTGATCGACACCGGCAGCGCCCTGCTGGTGCTGGTCGCGCAGGCGGTCTACGTGATCGGCGTGTCCGCCACCTACGCGCCGCAGGCAGCGCTGTTCACCGAGCTGTTCAGCCCCGAGTGGCGCTACTCCGGCGCCTCGCTGTCCTACTCGCTCGGCGCGGTGCTCGGCGGCGGCTTCGCGCCGATCGTGTGCACCGCGCTCTACAGCGCCTTCGGCACCACGGCGGCGATCTCCGGCTACATCGTCCTGGTGAACCTGATCAGCCTGGCGGCGATCGTGGCCATCCCGGCCCACCTCGGCAAGCCGCAGCCCAGTGCCCGGTCCGTTCGCACCTGATCCGGTAAGGCGCGCTGCTCGTCGATGTTGAGCCGGGCCGAGTGGCGCCCGCCAGGCGCGCTGATCGAGACGGGCGTGATCGCGCCCCATACGGGACCACCACGGCATAGCGGCGGAAACGGGCCATTCGGGCCGTGCGCTGGCACACATTCGGGCGATCCGGAAATGAGTGGCAGGCACTTTACGACAGGCGAAGAATTTGCCGTGCTCGGCCTCGTTGACGACGATATTTGCCGTCAATAGAGTTCGGCCGCAACGCGAACGGCAATTCGACGGCCCCGGTTCTGCGGTGCGGAATCCGGTGCTTCACCATCTTTCCCGCTGCGAACAACGTCGGAAGTCCCAGGGGAGCACGCATGTCCGGTTCCGCGCCCACCACCGCGCCCGCCTCCGGCTGGGGCCGGGTGATGCGGCGCAAACCGGTCGGCCAGCTCAACGCCGAGAGCGGCGCCGACAGCGGCGGCAGCGAGCTGCGGCGATCGCTGGGCGTGTTCCGGCTGACCATGATCGGCGTGGGCTCCACGGTCGGCACCGGGATCTTCATCGTGCTCAACGAGGCGGTGCCCAAGGCCGGGCCCGCGGTGGTCGTGTCGTTCGTGCTGGCCGCCATCACCGCGGCCCTCACCGCGCTCTGCTACGCCGAGCTCGCCTCCACCATCCCGGTGTCCGGCGCGTCCTACACCTACGCCTACGCCACGATGGGCGAGCTGATCGCCTTCATCGTCGGGGCCTGCCTGCTGCTGGAGTACGGGGTGGCGGCCTCGGCGGTGGCCGTCGGCTGGGGCGAGTACCTCAACGCGCTGCTCGGCGACGTCACCGGCTGGCAGCTGCCGGCCGAGTTCAGCGCTCCACCCGGCGAGGGCGGGATCCTCAACGTGCCCGCCGCCGTGCTGGTCACCGCCTGCTGCCTGCTGCTGGTGCGCGGCGCGAAGGAGTCCGCGACGATCAACGCGATCACGGTGTGCATCAAGCTCGCCGTGCTGCTGCTGTTCGTCGCGGTGGCCTTCACCGCGTTCAACGCCGAGAACGCCCAGCCCTTCGCCCCGTTCGGCGCGGCCGGGGTCGGCGCCGCCGCCTCCATGGTCTTCTTCTCCTACATCGGCATGGACACCGTCTCCACCGCGGGCGAGGAGGTGCGCAACCCGCGCCGGACGCTGCCGCTGGCGCTGTTCTGGTGCGTCGTGATCGTCACCTCCATCTACCTCCTGGTGGCCATCGCCGGCATCGGCGCGCAGCCGTGGCAGCGGTTCGAGGGCCAGCAGGCGGGCCTGGCGGCGATCCTGGGCGACCTGACCGGTTCCGGCTGGCCGGCGATCGTGCTCGCCGCCGGCGGTGTGGTGTCGATCTTCGGCGTCACGCTGACCACGATCTACGGCCAGACCCGGATCCTGTTCTCGATGGGCCGCGACGGCATGGTCCCGAAGGTCTTCCACACCGTCCACCCGCGCCGCCGGACCCCGGTGCACAACACGCTGATCGTCTCGCTGTTCGTCGGGCTGCTGGCGGCGGTGGTGCCGCTGAACACGCTGGCGAACCTGACCAGCATGGGCACCCTGGTGGCCTTCACCGTGGTCTCCGCGGGCGTGGTGATCCTCCGCCGCACCCGCCCGGACCTCGACCGCGGCTTCCGCGCCCCGGGCGGCCCGGTGGTCCCGGCGCTGAGCATCGCGGCCTGCCTCTACCTGATCTCCCAGCTCCCGTGGAGCACGTACCTGATGTTCGCGATCTGGCTGGCGCTGGCCCTCACCCTGTACTTCACCTACAGCGTCAAGCACAGCAGCCTGGCCACCGGCGAACCTCGCGCGTAGCAGATCCCCGGCGACCGCGGCACACGCGGTCGCCGGGCGGTGCGAGTTTGGAAAAACCCCGAATCAGTGGGAAAATAGAAAGTCGGCGTGTCCACCACCATCCAATGGGGACTCCGCCGAACCTGGTGTCAGGATAGCCGCTGTGAGGGGCAAGTGTCAAATCAGGGGTACGAAGAGGAACTTCGGTCCGAGCGCGGATACGTGGCTCAGCTCTACGCGCGGCTCGACGCCGAACGCGCGCGGGTGAGGGGCGAGTACCGGACTGCGCTGCGGGATCACGGCGGCACTGCCGTCGAGCGGGACGTCGACGTGCGCGCTCTCGCCCGGGAGGCGAAGCGGCTGGACGTGGCCGACAACGGGCTGTGCTTCGGCCGCCTGGACAGCATCTCCGGTGAGCGGTCGCACATCGGCCGGATCGGCATCTTCGACGAGGACGACGACTACGAGCCGCTGCTGCTCGACTGGCGGGCGCCCGCCGCCCGGCCGTTCTACACCGCCACCGGCGCCAATCCGGAGAACATGCGGCGGCGCAGGCAGTTCCACACGCGCGGGCGCGAGCTGAGCGGCTTCACCGACGAGGTGCTCGGCCGTCCCGGTGGTGACGCGCAGGGCGACGCGGCGCTGCTCGCGGCGGTCAACGCACCGCGCGGTGAGGGAATGCGCGACATCGTGGCCACGATCCAGGCCGAGCAGGACGAGATCATCCGGCTCGACCACCCCGGGGTGCTGGTCATCGAAGGCGGTCCGGGCACCGGGAAGACCGTGGTCGCCCTGCACCGCGTCGCCTACCTGCTCTACACCCAGCGGGAGCGCATGGAGCGCCACGGCGTGCTCGTGGTCGGGCCGAATCCGGCGTTCCTGAACCACATCGGCCGCGTGCTGCCGTCGCTGGGCGAGTCCGACGTGGTGTTCATGACCACCGGCGATCTCGTGCCCGGCAAGCACGTCACGGCCGAGGACCCGCCGGAGGCCGCGCGGATCAAGGGCTCGCTGAAGATGCTGGACGTGCTGACGGCCGCCATCGCCGATCGCCAGCGGCTGCCGGAGAATCCGGTGCCGATCGAGCTGCAGGACGTCGTGGTGCGGATCGACGCCGAGACCGCGGAGTGGGCCAGGCAGGAGGCGCGCGACAGCGGCCTGCCGCACAACGAGGCCCGCGCGGTGTTCACCGAGATCGTGACCTACGTGCTCACCGAGCGGGCCATCGCGCGGATCGGCAAGGGCTGGCTGACCAGGGCGGACAAGGAGGCTTGGGAGCAGCTGCGCGGCGATCTGATCAAGGAGCTCGCGGAGAACGACGCGTTCACCACCACGCTCGACGAGCTCTGGCCCGTGCTGACGCCGGAATCGCTGCTGGCACCGCTTTTCAGTTCCGCCGAGAGGCTGCGCGCCGCCGGCGCCGATCAGGCGCTGCTTCGCACCGACGGCGATGCCTGGACCGTTTCTGACGTGCCGCTGCTCGACGAGCTGGTCGACCTGCTGGGCCGCGACAAGTCCGCCGACCGGCAGGCCGCGCGGGAGCGCGAGCGGGAGGCCGAGTACGCCGAGGGCGTCATGGAGATCCTCAGCTTCGAGCGCCACGACATGATGGACGACGAGGACCACCTGCTCGCCCAGGACCTGATCGACGCCGCGGACCTGGCCGACCGCTTCGGCCAGCGCGACACCCGCGACCTCGCCGAGCGCGCCGCCGCGGACCGGGACTGGACCTACCGGCACGTCGTGGTCGACGAGGCCCAGGAACTGTCCGAAATGGACTGGCGAGTGCTGATGCGGCGCTGCCCGAGCCGGTCGTTCACGGTGGTCGGCGACCTCGCCCAGCGCCGCTCGGAGGCCGGGGCGAGGTCCTGGGGCGCGATGCTGGAACCGTACGTGCCGGGCCGCTGGGTCTACCGGTCGCTGACGGTGAACTACCGGACGCCCGCCGAGATCATGGCGGTCGCCGGGGCGGTGCTCGCCGAGTTCGCGCCGGAGATCGAGCCGCCGGACTCGGTCCGCGCGTGCGGCGTCCGGCCGTGGTCCAGGCAGGTCTGCGCGGACGGGCTGGCCGCCGCGATCGAGGAGTTCACCCGCGAGGAGGCCGACCGCGAGGGCACCTGCGTGGTGATCGGTCCGCCGGACGTGCCGGGCACCGTGCCCGCGTCGGAGACCAAGGGCCTGGAGTACGACGCCGTCCTGGTCGTGGAGCCGGAGCGCATCCTCGCCGACGGCCCGCGCGGAGCGGCGGAGCTCTACGTCTCCCTGACCCGTGCCACGCAGCGCCTCGGCGTCCTGCACGAGGGCCCGCTGCCGCAGGCGCTGTCCGGGCTCGCCGAGGCCGAGCGCGTGTAGCGGCGGCGGGCCCACCGGCCGACCATGTGCGCATGGCATCCACGCTGCACGTGCGCATCGCCGCGGAGCTGCGGTTCTTCGCGGCTCCGCGGCACCGGGACGGGACGGCCGAGGTGCCCTACGACGGAACAGCGACCCTCGGCCACGTCGCCGAGTCGCTGGGCGTGCCGTTGACCGAGGTCGGTGCCCTGCTGGCCGACGGCGTGCCGCGCTCCCCCGCCTACCAGCCGCATGCCGGGACGACGCTGGAGATCCGGCCGGTCGAGCGGCCGCAGGACCTCCCGGCGCGCTTCCTGCTCGACGTGCACCTGGGCAAGCTCGCCCGGCGCCTGCGGCTGGTGGGCGTGGACGCGGCCTACCGCAACGACGCGGACGACGACGAACTGATCGCGGCGGCCGAACGGGAGCACCGGGTCCTGCTCACCCAGGACCGGGGCCTGCTGCAACGGCGAGCGCTGTGGGCGGGCGCCTACGTCCGCGGTTCCGACCCGGCTCGGCAGCTGGTCGACGTCGTCGAGCGGTTCGCGCCACCGCTGGCACCGTGGACGCGCTGCACCGCGTGCAACGGTCCGCTGATCCCAGTGTCCAAAGAGGACGTGCAGGCGGAGATCGAACCGGGCACTCGAAGGCACTACGACGAGTACGCCCGGTGCCGGGACTGCGAGCGGGTGCACTGGCGCGGAGCGCATTCCAGGCGGATCGACGCGATCATCCGCTCGGCGCAGGAGGCACATCCCGGCGGCTGACCGGCTCAGATGGCCGGTTCCCCGCCCGGTCTAGGCGGGCGACTGGTCCGCCTGCAGGTTGTCGAGGATCTTGGCGGCGGTGTCCGCGAACTGGTCGAGCTCTTCGGGTGTGAGGCGGTCGACGAACAAGCGCCGGACTTCCCGGGCATGGCCGGGTACGGCGTCCTTGAGCGTGGCGAGTCCTTTCGCCGTGATCACCGCGTGCATGCCGCGGGAGCCGCACCGTTCCCGGGTGATCAGGCCTCGTCCGCTCATCCGGGTGAGCTGGTGATGCATGCGGCTCTTCTCCCAGCCGGCCACCCGGCCGAGTTCGTAGACGCGCATCCGCCCCTCCGGCGCCTCGGACAGCACCGCGAGCACGGTGTAGTCGGCGTTGGACAAGCCGCTGGAGGACTGGAGCTGCTGTTCGACGCGCATCCGCAGCAGCTCCAGCATCCGGAAGGAGGTTCGCCATGCGCGGAGCTCGCGCTCGGTCAGTCCCAGCTGTGCCATGAGGTTCATCCTACCGCTCAGTTGACACATCAACCCGTCGGTGTAAGTTGAGGTGACACATCAACTCGCACGACCTCTCCGCGGGCAACTTCCGAAACCCATGAAGGAGGATCCGCGTGTCCAGTCAGCACGGTGAAGACAGGCCGCAGCACGATGCCGATCCGCAGCACGGGCGTCACGATTCCCCGAAGACCTCGACCGCGGCCGCCGCGACAGGTGCGAGCCTGCTGACGGCATCCCCGGCCACGGCGCAAGACCGTGGACAGGCACCACCGAGCGACAGCGGCGGCCGGGAGCGCCGCTACGTCATCCGAGGCGGGGCGGTGATGACGATGGACCCGAACGTGGGCGACTTCGAGGTCGCCGATGTTCTGGTCGAGGGCAAGAAGATCGGCGCGATCCTGCCGCGCATCCACGCCCCGGGAGCCGACGAGATCGACGCCAGGGGGCGCATCGTCGTGCCGGGCTTCGTCGACACGCACCACCACCAGTTCGAGACGGCGCTGCGCGCGTTCCTCGCCAACGGCCTGCTGATCAACGACGGATCAGGCTCCCCGAACGCCGATCCCTCGTACATCGAGTACGTCCTGCAGCGGTTCGCGCGCGCCTACCGCCCGCAAGACGTGCACATCAACACGCTGTTCGCGGGACTTTCCCAGCTCGACGCCGGTGTCACGACTGTGCACGACGTCTCCCAGATCCACCATTCGCCCGACCACACCGACGCCGCGGTCCAGGCGCTCGTCGACACCGGACGCCGTTCCGCGTTCGGCTACTTCGAAGGTGACGGCCGCGCCGGGGCGCGCTACCCGCAGGACGCCCACCGCATCAGGAACCAGTGGTTCTCCTCCGACGATCAGCTGGTGAGCATGATCATGGGCGGGGAGATCCACCAGCCCGAGGACGTCTACACCCGCTCCTGGGGCATCGCCCGCGAGCTGGATCTGCCGATCGCCGCACACGCCGTCTCCGGCGCGGGCCACCGGCCGATCATCGACGACCTCGCGCGCGGCACCGGCGGGATCGGCAACGACATCGGCTTCGGCCCGGACGTGCTGCTCATCCACATGACCGGCATGTCCGACCTGGCCTGGCAGCGAGCCCGCGACGCGGGCGTGAACGTCTCGCTGGCCTTCCCCATCGAGATGCACATGCGCCACGGCGTGCCGCCCATCCTCAAGATGCAGGAACTCGGCATGGAACCCTCCCTCAGTTCCGACGTCGAGACCACCATGGCCGCCGATCCCTTCACCCTGATGCGATCCGCTCTGACGATGCAGCGCATGGTGGTCAACCAGATGGTCCTCGAACAGGGCGACTTCACGCCTCCCGACGAATGGCCGACCCCCGCGCCGGGCACCCCGTCGCTGCTCACCGTTCGCGACGTCCTGCGCTACGCGACCGTGAACGGCGCCAAGCACCTCCGCCTCGACCGCAAGGCCGGTTCTCTCACACCCGGCAAGGAAGCCGACATCGTCCTGCTCGACGCCACTGCGCTCAACGTCGCCCCGCTCAACAGCGTTCCGGGGGCCGTGGTCACCCTGATGGATCGGACGAACGTCGAAACCGTGATCGTCGCCGGCAAGATCCGCAAGTGGAAGGGACGCCTGATCGACGCGGACCTGGACCGGTTGCGCCATGAACTCGAAGCGTCCCGAGACCACCTCTTCCGCACCGTGGGCATCCGGCAGGACCTGTACGCGTACAGCTGAGGCCGCGGAGGTGGCCCCCGGTGACCGGACCGGCGGTTTCACGCGAAAACGGCCCCGCGCACGCGAAAGGGGTGGCGATTTCGCGTGGAATCGCCACCCCTCGTTTCAGGGTTCGATCAGCCGGTGACGGAGTTCAGCACCGGGAGGTAGCCCTTGGCGTAGCCGTCGACGTTCGGGTGGAAGGACTCCACCAGCGGGTTGCTCGGGCCGTTGATCCACTCCTCGCCCGCGCAGACGCCGTGACCGTCGAAGGCGTCGCGGGTGTCGGCGTAGGTGAACCCGGCGGCCTCGGCGCGCTCGGAGATCACCCCGGCCAGCACGTCGGAGCCGTCGTTGATCCGCTGGCGCTTGGCATCGGAGAAGAACGGGATCCCGCAGCTGCCGAGCGAGGTGAGGCGCGGGTAGCCGAGCACCACGACCTTGGCGTTGGGCGCGGCCTCGCGGATGTTGGCGTAGGTGGTGTCGAGCTTGGCGGGCAGCTCGTTGCGCGCCTTCTCCTCACCCGCGCCGACCGCGGAGTCGCACTTCTCGTCCGTGCCGAGCAGGCAGTCCTGGATGACGCTGGCGAAGCCCACGTCGTTGCCGCCGATCGAGATGGTGACCAGCGTGGTGTCCGCGCTGAGCCCGTCGAGCTGGTTGGCGTTGACGTCATCGGTCACCGCACCCGAGCAGGCGGCGAAGTTGAAGTCGGTGACGCCGTTGGCATCGGCCCAGAGCTGGGCGTAGGCCTTGGGGCTGCGCAGGCAGTCCCCGCTGTCATCGAAGTATTCCCGGGAGCCGACTCCGGAAGCGTAGGAGTCGCCCAGTGCTGCGTAGTTCTCGGCGGCGGATGTCGCGAACGCGGGTGCGGCCAGCATGGTGCTCGCCGTCGCCACCACCGCCGCGGCACCGACGACGTGCCGTAAGTGACGCATTCTTCCTCCGATCGGAGATCGAAAAACGTCACCATTCAAGGAGAAGATCAGCGGAATCCGGAAGAATTGGCGAATACCCGCCAGTAACGGCGCGGGCGGCACAGAAATCCATCGGGCGACAGCCGCCAACCGGGCTAATTCATTCCCATCACCACAGCGGCACACCCCGCCGCGGCGCCGACCGCTCCGGCGCACGGCCACCACGGGAGATCCGGGGGCCGGTCGAGCGCGCGGAAAGAGCCCCTCCGCCAGATCACCGAGCGAATCGAGAACCGAGTTTCGATCACCCAGGGTGATCGAAACCGAACCCCGCGAAATTCTCCTTGTCGAGAGCTCGGCGAAAAAGCGATTTAAACGTTACCCCTTTTTCCGCGATGCGGAAACGACCAGCGCACGAGATGTGGCAAAAGTTACTTTCAGGTTCATATCTCCCGGAATTTCGTATAGGCCTGTTGGCGACGCGAATTTTCCAGCGGCCTTTTCCGGCCGGGAAATTCGCGCGAGCGGAAAAAGAATTCGGAGGAGTAGTGTTTCAGCTCAGTGCGGCGGCGACCGCTCTGTTATTGATCGCATTCTACGGACTCACGTTCCTCATGACGCTCTCGATCCGGGAGAAGAAGGAGAACGTGGACGGGTTCATGGTCTCCAACGGCGCGGTGGGCTTCGGCATCTCCGCCGCGAGCATGACCGCGACCTGGGTGTGGGCCGCCTCGCTCTACGCGTCGGCCAGCTCGGGCTACACCTACGGCTTGTCGGGGCCGATCCACTACGGGCTCTGGGGTGCGCTGATGATCCTGTGCATCTACCCGTTCGGTCGGCACTTCCGCCGGGTGGCGCCCAAGGCCCACACCCTGGCCGAGGTGATGCACGCGCGCCACGGCCGTTCCAGCCAGCTGATCCTGGCGGTCTCCAACATCGTCGGCAGCATCATCAGCCTGACGGCGAACTTCACCGCCGCCGGCGCGCTGATGGAGATCCTGACGCCGTTCAGCTTCCTGCACGGCGTGCTGATCGCGGCGGTGGGCGTGCTCGCCTACACGCTGTGGTCCGGGTTCCGGGCCTCGGTGATGACCGACTTCGCGCAGCTGGTCGCGATGATGCTGGCCGCGGCGCTCATCGTGCCGATGGTGTTCTTCGCGACCGGCGGCACCGACCTGTTCGACCAGGGTTTCGCCCGGTTGACCGACGAGCAGGCGAACTTCTTCTCGGGCGAGGCGTTCCTGGAGCAGGGCGGCCCGTACCTGGCCGCGGTGCTGGCCTACGCGATCGGCAACCAGACCATCGCGCAGCGGCTGTTCGCGGTGCGCCAGGACCGGATCAAGAGCACCTTCATGACCGCGACCCTCGGCTACGCCGGGACGGTGATCGGGCTGGGCATGCTCGGCCTGCTGGCGGTGATGGTCGGCCTGCAGCCGCTGAACGGCGACATGAACAACATCATCCCGCAGATGGCCTCGGAGTACCTGTCGCCGGTGATGATCGGCCTGCTGTTCATCATGGTGATCGGCTCGCTGTCGTCCACAGCGGACTCCGACCTGGCGGCGCTGTCCTCGCTGGTGATGACCGACATCTACGGCAAGAACCTGGCGCGCGGCAAGGCGAACCCGCAGACGATGCTCTACATCGGACGCATCACGATGATCGCGGCGGCCGCGCTCGGCGTCATGTTCGCGGTGTCGAACTTCAACATCCTCGACCTGCTCGTGTTCGTCGGAGCGCTGTGGGGCGCGCTGGTGTTCCCGGTGATCGCCAGCTTCTACTGGGACCGGATCACCAACCTGGCGTTCACCGTCTCGGTGGTCGTCGCGCTGGGCTTCTTCCTCGTGGCCCGCTTCGAACTGCTGCCGCTGACCGGCGTCGTCGCCGTCGTGATGGAGTTCGCCGCGGTGATCGGCGGTGCGGTGGTGTTCGGCTTCATGGCCTTCGGTCTGTTCGGCAAGCAGGTCGGCTTCACCGTCGGCGCGATCGCGGGCGTGGTGCTGTTTCCGCTGATCATGGGCTTCCTCCGGGACTATCCGACGCTGCTCGGCTCGCTGGTCTCCTACGGCGTCAGCACCGTCGTGTGCGTCGCGATCAGCCTGACCAACAAGGAGCGCTTCGACTTCGCGCTCATCAACGAGCGGGTCACCGAGTTCCAGCTGAAGGACAAGCAGGAAGCCGTCCGCTGACCCGACGAACGGAGCACGTGCCATGAGCAACCTACTTCTGGCCGCCTACATCCTGGTCTGGCCGGCGTTGACCGCGATCGTGCTGATCGTGCTGTGCGTGGCGGTGGCCAAGGACCACCGGCAGGCGAAGAAGAACAACCGCTCGGTCGTCTGACCGCTCCCCCTTCGCACATCGGGCGGGTGAACCGCCCTTCCCAACCAGCATTGGAGATCCATGACGTCCCGCGTTGCTGTGATCGGCGCCGGCCCCAGCGGCCTGTCCCAGCTCCACGCCTTCGAAGAGGCCCGCAAGAAGGGCGCCGAGGTGCCCGAACTGGTGTGCTTCGAGAAGCAGAGCGACTGGGGCGGGCTCTGGAACTACTCCTGGCGCACCGGCCTCGACGAGTTCGGCGAGCCCGCGCACGGCAGCATGTACCGCTTCCTGTGGTCCAACGGGCCGAAGGAGTGCCTGGAGTTCGCCGACTACACCTTCGAGGAGCACTTCGGCAAGGCCATCCCGTCCTTCCCGCCCCGCGAGGTCCTCGCCGACTACATCCTGGGCCGGGCGAAGAAGAACGACGTGCGGCGCTTCATCCGGTTCAGCACCGCGGTGCGCTGGGTCAGCTACGACCCGGCCACCGAGCAGTTCACCGTGACCGTCGAGGACCTGACCGGCAACGAGACCCGGCGCGAGGTGTTCGACCACGTCATCGTCGCCACCGGCCACTTCTCGGTGCCGAACGTGCCGCACTACGAGGGATTCGAGTCGTTCCCCGGCCGGATCCTGCACTCGCACGACTTCCGCGACGCCCGCGAGTTCGCCGGTCAGGACGTGCTGGTGATGGGCAGCAGCTACTCGGCCGAGGACCTGGCGCTGCAGAGCAAGAAGTACGGCGCGAAGTCGGTGACGATCAGCTACCGCACGGCCCCGATGGACTTCAAGTGGCCGCAGGGCATCGATGAGGTCCCGCAGCTGGTGAAGCTGGACGGCGACGTCGCCCACTTCAAGGACGGCTCCACCCGGCGAATCGACTCGATCGTGCTGTGCACCGGGTACAAGCACCACTTCCCGTTCGTGGCCGACGAGCTGCGGCTGCGCACCAAGAACGTGCTCTACCCGGCGAACCTGTACAAGGGCGTGTTCTGGCTGGACAACCCGAAGCTGATGTACCTCGGGATGCAGGACCAGTTCTACACGATGACGCTGTTCGACGCGGAGGCCTGGTACGCGCGCGATCACGTGCTGGGCCGGGTGTCGCTGCCGTCACGCGAGGAGATGTCCGCCGACATCGACAAGTGGGTCGAGCGCGAGTCGACGCTCACCGACGACGCCGGGATGATCGACTTCCAGGCCGACCACGTGGCGGAACTGCTCGCCGACGTGGACTACCCGAAGTTCGACCTGGACCTCACCCGCAAGCTCTTCCGCGACTGGGAGCACGACAAGCAGGAATCCATCACCGGCTACCGCGACCGAGGCTTCCCGTCGCCCTGCACGGGCACTGAAGCCCCGATCCACCACACCCCGTGGTGGGAAGCCATGGACGACTCCCTGGAAACCTTCCTGAACACCCCGAAGCAGAGCTGATCTCGTCCCCCTGAACGTGGCAGAACGAGAACAGTTTTGACGAGGGAAGGGCACCTTTGACCTGGTTTACCCGGTCAAAGGTGCCCTCCACCTATCACTCGAACAGGGGTCGTGAGTGCGAAACAGGGCTCCAGCAAGGTTTCCCACTCACGACCACACTCACCGCTCGAACCGCCCCACCTTGACAGCGCGAACGAAAGCGACGACATCGACGTCGAGACGCGGCCCGTCCGGGTCCTTCGAATCCCGGATCAGGCCAGGTGGGCTCGACAGCTCCACGCAGGTCTGGAGGTTCTGGCTTCGGCTGGCCTTCCGCCAGCAGCGCACAGGCGCTTCTTCTCCGGAATTCATTACCAAATCACCTCCCGAAACGGCCGGATCTGACCGCCCGCAAGAAGGTCGTCACGTCGACTTCCAACACCGGCCCGTCCGGATCTTTCGAGTCCCGGATCGAACCGGGCGGGCTGGACAACTCCACGCAGTGGGTTTCCTGGCCGCTGTAGCTGCTCTTCTGCCAGCGCTGTGACATGGTTTCGCTCATGTGCCGTGACCACGGTCACGCTTCGAAGCGACCGGACTTGACCGCACGCAGGAACGTTTCGACATCAGCCCGCAGGGTTGGCCCGTCCGGGTCCTTCGAGTCCCGGATCAGGCCGCGCGGGTCGGATAACTCCACGCAGTTTCCGTTTGCGTTGGAGTAGCTGGACTTCCGCCAGGTGTGCCCCATCATTCTTCCTCCCACTTCGAGATGGCTTTCTCGATTCGAGCCACCGACTCTGCTTCGTCGATCGCGATCTCGCGGAGTCGCTCAACGGCCTTCCGGTACTCGGCGACATCATGCTCCGTCGGGATGAACGCCCCCGAGCTGTGGTGCTCGAAGTGCACGACAGGAGAGGCGTCCAGGAACTCGTAGACGACGAACGGGCCTGCCCAGCCGGGATGCCACCCGATCCCCTGGGGCATCAGCTGCACCAGCACGTTCGGGCGCTTCGCCATCTCGGCCAGATGACGAAGTTGGTCGAGCACAACGCCATCAGGGCCAATTGGCTCGTAGAGCCCAGCTTCGCCGATCAACGCGTGGAAGCTCACTGGACTTCTACGCGTGAGCACCTCGCGGCGGCTGACGTTGAGCATGACGCGCAGCTCCACATCAGTCTGCGGCAACCCTGCCGCTTCCTTGATCGCTCGGGTGTAGTCCGAGGTTTGGAGCAGGCCGGGTATCACCATCGGCGACCACTCGACTATCGACGAAGCCGAGCGCTCGCACTCGACCACGCCCGCCAGTTGCTGCGGAATTCCGTTCATGCCGACCGTGAGCCAGTTCGGTTCGGCGACGTTCCGCGCCAGATCCAAGATTCTCTCGCGTTCGCGCGGCGAGATCCGCAGCGCGGTGAGGATCATCGCGACGTTCTCGACGTTGGGTACGCGGTGGCCGTTCTCCCAGTGCGAGATCTGGGTGTGCGACAGCTCCAGATGTCTTGCCAGCTCGCGGGATCCCATGCCGTTCGTCAGCCGAGCTTCGCGGAGAGCCGCCGACAGTGCCCTGGCACGCGGCGTACCTGCGGTTGCGGGCATGCACCACATCCTATCGGTTGACCTGCGCAAACAGATCACCCGATTAGATCACTAGTGGTGCACCCCGGCAACCAACCACGCTGGTGTCTACGCAACCAGTGGCAAGAATCAGAACCAGGGATGCAGCGGATGTTCGGTGTTGAGAGTTGGCCTCGGTGGTTGCCTTCGCCGGGGTTGCGGTCGTTGGAGACGCACTTCGTCGATCGGCCTGGTGGGAACGGGGCCTGCGGGGCCGTTGTCATGTGGGCCGCCGTGGGGCATCCGACCACCACTCGGCCGCACTGCTGGGTTTGCGAGCGGGTCGCCCCGGGCGCTCCGACTCGCAGCACCAGGCGCGGGCCTGCGGGGCTTCGCGGTCAGGGATGCGCCAAGCGGTCAGCTCGTTGAGAATCCACTTCGGACGATTGGAGGACGCATCGTGTTCTGGCTCCAGTTCGGCACTCTCGTCGCCATCAACGTCATCATCTTCGCGATGCTGCTCTTACCGTCGTCCCACCGGCAGCACGGGGCTTCCGGCGACGGCTCCCACGACGTGTGGCGGCTGATCGGCGACGTCGAGGCCGAGCGCGCCGCCGAGTACACCGGCCGCCACCGGCTGCGCGAATGGCCCGGTGATACCGCGCCGCTGCCCGAAGCCGGGCAGCCGAAGACTTCCTGACCGGACCGGCGCGTCGACTCCCTCCCCGACAGCGCGCCGGTCCTCCCGGTGGCCGGGCCTGCCCCCGGCCCGGCCACCGGTCCTACTCCTGCCAGACCGGTTCGGCCGACTCGCGCACCCGGCCGTCGGCGTGGAAGACCAGGAATCGGTCGAAGGAGCGGGCGAACCAGCGGTCGTGGGTCACCGCGACCACCGTTCCGTCGAACTCGTCCAGTCCTGCTTGCAGGGCGTCCGCCGAGACCACGTCCAGGTTGTCGGTCGGCTCGTCCAGCAGCAGGAGGTTCGCGCCCTCCAGCTCCAGCAGCAGGATCTGGAACCGGGCCTGCTGACCGCCGGAGAGCGTGTCGAACGGCCGCTGGGCCGCTTGCACGATGTCGTAGCGGGCGAGCAGGCGGCTGGCCTGCTCGCGGGTCATGCCCGCGCGCCGCTCACCGCCGCCCATCAGCAGTTCCAGCAGCGTTCGCCCGGCGAACTCCGGGTGCTCGTGGGTCTGCGCGAACATGCCCGGCACCACGCGCGCGCCCAGGCGCGCGAGGCCGGTGTGCGCCACCGGCGTCAGCGCCTCCTGGTCCGGCACCGGGACGTCGTCGCTGCCGCCGCGGGCGAGCAGCCGCAGGAAGTGCGACTTGCCGGTGCCGTTCGCGCCGAGCACCGCGATGCGCTCGCCGTAGCGGATCTCGCTGGTGAACGACTTGGTCAGCCCATCCATCGCCAGGTCCTCGCAGACGACCGCGCGCTTTCCGGTGCGCCCGCCCGCGAGCTTGACCTGGACCCGCTGCTTGCGCGGCACCGCCTCCGGTGGGCCCGCTTCCTCGAACTTGCGCAACCTGGTCTGCGCCGCTTGGTAGCGGGCGGACATGGTGTCGTTGTAGGACGCCTTCTGCTTCAGCATCTGGACCAGGCGCACCAGCTTCGCCCGGTCCTCGTCCCAGCGGCGGCGCAGCTCTTCCAATCTGGACGTCCGGTCCTCGCGCGCCTGGTCATAGGTGGCGAAACCACCGCCGTGCACCCAAGTGCGGTTGCCCACCGCGCCGAGCTCCACCGTCACGATCCGGTTCGCCGTGCGGTGCAGCAGTTCCCGGTCGTGGGTCACGAACAGCACGCTCTTCGGCGTTTCCCGGATCTGCTCCTCCAGCCACTGCTTGCCCGGCACGTCGAGGTAGTTGTCCGGCTCGTCGAGCAGCAGCACCTGGTCCGGGCCGCGCAGCAGCGCCTCCAGCGCCAGCCGCTTCTGCTGGCCGCCGGAGAGCTTGCGCAGCTCCCGGAAGCGCGCCCGGTCGTAGGGCACGCCGATCGCCGCGGTGCAGCAGACGTCCCAGAGCACCTCCGCGTCGTAGCCGCCCGCGTCGGTGTACTCCGCGATCGCCTCGGCGTAGGCCAGCTGCGTCGCGTCGTCCTCCTGCTCGATGAGCCGGTTCTCGGTCCGCTCCAGCTTCTCCGCCGCCGCGCGGAGCCTCTGCGGGGCCAGCGAGACCATGAGGTCGCGCACCGTCGAATCGTCGCGCGCATGGCCGATGAACTGGCGCATCACGCCGAGCCCACCGGAGCGGATGATGCTGCCCTCGGTCGGCACGAGGTCACCGGACACCAGCCGCAGCAGCGTCGTCTTGCCCGCGCCGTTCGGGCCGACCAGCGCGGCCTTCGCCCCGTCGCCCACCCGGAACGAGACGTCGTCGAGCAGCACCCGCCCGTCCGGCAGGACGTAGTGCACCTTCTGCAACTCAACGTGCCCCATGGCAGTCGTCTCCCCCTGGCTCCGCAGAAGTCCGTCAGGTCATCAGCACGGCCGACGTGACCGCGACGTCCCGCGCCCGTGCGGGTACGCAGCGGAAGCTATCACGCCTGTGATAGTGGCCGCGAACCATTTTGCTGCGGTTGTTCGCCCTGGTCGGAGCTACCAGAGGCCGCCTGCGCGGTGGTCGCAGGTGAGCTCGCCGGTGAGGTCCAGCGGCACGTCCACCGGCAGGACGAAGATGCTCCCGTCCTCCTGCGGCGTGCGCTCGACACCGGCCGGCGTCAGCGCGGAGGTCGGGCCCCGCCAGCGCTGCCAGCCGCGGCTCGCGTAGAGCAGCGCGCCTTCGTCGCCGGCGCCCAGCGCTCCGAGATCGTAGGCACCGCGGACGACGCGCTCGATCTCCGCCATCAGCAGGCCACCGATCCCCCGGCGCCGGTGGCCCCCGTGGACCGCGACCGCTTCCACGTACCCGGCGCGCAGCGCCCGGCCGCCGTGCAGCAGCTGCCGCTGGACCACCGACGCGTGCCCGATCAGGTCATCGCCTTCCCGGGCCAGCACGTGGACCCCGCCGAGGCAGTGGTCCCAGTCCTGCTCGGAGAGCTCGTCGAAGGCGTCCTGGAGCAGGGTGTGAACGGCCTTGGTCGTGGTGGGATCCAGATCTGCGGTGTGCACGGCGCGGATGTCGGTCACAGCGGCCAGCCTGGCAGCACCCGACCGGGCCCGCGACCGGTCGTCGCCGGGTTCAGAGGGTGAAACCGGTGGGGAACGGGTCGGTGGGGTCGAGCAGGTACTGGGCCGTGCCGGTGATCCAGGCGCGGCCGGTGATCGTCGGGATCACCGCGGGCCGGTCGCCGACCTGCGCGGTGTCCACCAGGCGGCCGGTGAAGCGCGTTCCGATCAGGGATTCGTTGACGAAATCGGTGTTCAGGCCGAGCTGGCCACGCGCGTGCAGCTGCGCCATGCGCGCGGAGGTGCCGGTGCCGCAAGGAGATCGGTCGAACCAGCCGGGGTGGATCGCCATCGCGTGGCGGGAGTGCGCCGCGTCGCTGCCGGGTGCTTCCAGGTAGACGTGCTTGCACCCGGCGATCTCCGCGTGGAGCGGGTGCTGCGGGCGGCGCTGCTCGTTGAGCGCGGCCATGATCGCCAGGCCCGCGTCCAGCATCCGCCCCTTCTCCGCCTTGTCGAACGGGATGCCGAGATCGGCCAGCGACGTGATCGCGTAGAAGTTGCCGCCGAAGGCGATGTCGCAGCGGATCTCACCGAACCCGGGCACGGTCACCACCGCGTCCAGGTCGACGGCGAACGACGGCACGTTGCGGATGGTCACCGATTCGGCGTGCCCGTCGCGCACCGCGACCTCGGCCCGCACCAGGCCCGCCGGGGTGTCCAGCCGGACCACGGTGACCGGCTCGGTCACCTCCACCATCCCGGTCTCCACCAGCACGGTGGCCACGCCGATGGTGCCGTGCCCGCACATCGGCAGGCAGCCGGACACCTCGATGTAGAGCACGCCCCAGTCCGCGTCCGGCCGCGTCGGCGGCTGCAGGATCGCGCCGCTCATCGCCGAGTGCCCGCGCGGCTCGTTGACCAGCAGCTCCCGGACGTGGTCGAGGTTCTCCAGGAAGTGCAGGCGCTTGTCGGCCATCGTCGGCCCGGGGATCTCCCCGACACCACCGGTGATCACCCTGGTCGGCATGCCCTCGGTGTGCGAGTCGACCGCGCTGAAGTACCGCTTGGCGCGCATCACCGCTCCTTCAGGTGCTGCACGGCCCGCTGCATGTCGGCGTCGACCTGCGCGCGCATCTCCGCGGGCAGAGGACCGCGCGGCGGGCGGCACGGGCCGCCGCGGCGTCCGACGACCTCCATGCCGCGCTTGATCGCCTGCACGAACTCGGTGCGCGAATCCCAGCGGAACGCGGCCACCAGCGGCTCGTAGAGCGCCCGCGCGGCAGCCACCTCGCCGCGGCGGGCGAGGTCGTAGAGCTCGACGGACTCGGCCGGGAAGACGTTCGGGAAACCCGCGAACCAGCCGCCCGCGCCCATCAGCAGCGACTCCAGCACCACGTCGTCGGCACCGGCCACGACGTTGAGGCCCGGTGCCCGCTCGCGGATCTCCAGCACCCGCCGCACGTCCCCGGAGAACTCCTTGATCGCGGCGATGCCGTCGATCTGCGCGATCTCGCCCACCAGGTCGGGAGTGAGGTCGACCTTGGTGTCGATGGGGTTGTTGTAGACCATGACCGGCAGCCCCACCGCCGCGACCTGCTCGAAGTGGTGCAGGATCTCGCCGCGGTTCGCGCGGTAGATCGTCGGCGGCAGGCACAGCACGCCGTCCGCGCCGTCCTCGGCCGCCAGTTCCGCCCAGTGCCGCGCTTCGTGCGCGCTGGGCGCGTGCACGCCGACCACGACCGTGGCCCGCTCTCCCACCGCTTCGATCGCGGTCCGGGCGACCTGGCGGCGTTCTTCGGGCGTCAGCGAGGAGTACTCGCCGAGCGAACCGTTCGGGCCGACGCCGCTGCAGCCGTTGTCGACCACCCACCGGCAGTGCTCGGCGTAGCTGTCGTAGTCGACGCGCAGACCCGCCGGGGCCGAGGGGTCCTCGGCATAGGGCAGCGCAGTCGCCACCACAACACTGTCCCGCCACTCCGCGTTTTTCAGTGATGGTTGCGTTCGGTGCCGATCTTGCGTTTTCGGGGTTTCTTGTGGCTGGGTTGCGTCACGGCCCCCTGGGGTGCGGTTGGGCAGTGCTGAGGTTGGCACAGGGTCGTTCATCTGCACTCCTTTGGGGCTCGGGCCAGGTCTGCGAGGCGGATCGGGGTGGCGATCGGCCGGCGGGAGGTCGTGTCGCGGTCGGGCAGCGGTTCGCCGATCAGCTCCTCGGCGAGTTCGGTCGCGGTGCGGCCGCAGATCCGGCCCTGGCAGTGGCCGAGGCCGACCCGGCACAGCAGCTTCAGCGACCGGACGCTGCGCGCGCCCCGCTGCCGCACCGCCGCTTCCAGCTCCCGGTACGGGACTTCCTCGCACCGGCAGATCGTCGTGTCCGGGGTCAGCCAGCGCGGCCAGCCGGAGCCGATCGGGTGCGCCGCCGCCAGCGCGCGGGCGAATTCACGGCCGCTGCGTACTTCCCGGAGCGCTCGGCGGACCTGCGGCTCGACGTCGTCCCAGGTGGCGGCCCCCACGTGCACGGCAGCGGCCGACCCGGCGACCGCTCCTTCCGCGGCGGCGAGATCCGCTCCGCCGATGCCGGTCAGCTCACCTGCGGCGAACACGCCCGGCGTCGACGTCCGCTGGGCCGCGTCGACCGCGACGAAACCGTCCACGAGCCGGCACCGGGCGGACAGCGCCAGCTCCAGCCGCGGGACGAATCCGTGCCCGACGCACAGGGCGTCGGTCTCGATCCGCCGCTCGGAACCGGCGATCACCTCCCAGTTGCCGTCCACGTCGGCCACCTCGACCTCGCGAACCCGTTCGTCGCCGTGTGCTGCGACCACCGCCGTGCGGATGCGGTAGGGCACTCGGCCCGCGAACCTGGCCGCGTATCCCGCCAGCTCGCCGAGCTTGTGGAACTGCGCGGCTCGGGCGTGGCGCAACCAGGCGAGCGGGTTGCCCGCCTCCAGCACAGCGCGGACCTCGGCCCCGACGTCGAGCAGGGATTCGGCCACCGGCAGCAGGAACGGCCCGGTCCCGGCCACCACGGCACGGCGGCCGACCGCGATCCGCTGGCCCTTCGCCATCGCCTGCGCCGCACCCGCGCTGTACACGCCGGGCAGGTCCCAGCCGGGGAACGGCAGCACCCGGTCATGCGCACCGGTCGCGAGCACCAGAGCGTCGGCGCGCAGTACGAGCGGAGTGCGTTCCGGCGCATCCGCCGGTCCACTTTGGACGTGCACCTGGTCGCCCTCCAGCGCCCAGACCTGGCTGCGCGGCCGGTACCGGATGCGGGGATGTGTCAGGATCTCGTCGCGGAGAGCTCGGAAAGTCCGCCAACCGCGCTGTATCCGCCCAGGTCGCCGGGCCGCGAACTCGCTCGGCTGCTGACGGTGGAACTGCCCGCCGAGCTGTTCGGCGCCGTCCACCAGCACCACTTCGGCACCGGCACGCGCGGCCTGCACCGCGGCGTTCATCCCGGCAGGTCCCCCGCCGACGACCACGACGCTCACGAATCGCCTCCCAGTTCGGCCCCGTGCTGAGTCCGGATGACATCACCAGGCGCCACGAGCCGTTGGCACGCGCGGACATCGGGCACCTGGTTCACCACCAGCAGGCAGTCGAAGCAGACACCGATACCGCAGAACAGGCCGCGCGGCTTCCCGCGCTGCCGCGTGCTGCGCCACGAGGTGCGGCCGATCGTCATCAGGACCGCCGCCACCGTCTGACCGGGCTTCGCGATCACCCGCGTCCCGTCGACTTCGACGGCGAATTCAGTCCCGCCTCTGCGCGATTCACAGTGGTGGTCGCGTTCGGGGGTGCGTTCTCGCGGTTTCTTGCGGCTGGGTTGCATCACGGTCCCCTGAGGTGCGGTTGAGCAGAGCTGGGCACTTCCTCCAGCAGGGCGGGACGGTCGACCCGGAACGGCACCGGATCGACCTGCGGGGCTCGGCCGGTCACCAGATCCGCGAGCAGCCGGCCGGTGGCCGCGGCCAGACCGACGCCCGCACCCTCGTGGCCGGTCGCGTGCCACAGCCCCGGCACGCGCGGGTCCTCGCCGATCACCGGGAGGTGATCCGGGGCGTAGGGGCGGAACCCGCCGTAGGCGCGCATCACCGGCACCCGGCCGAGAACCGGGAACAGCGCGGCGGCCTTGCGGGCGATCTCGCGCAGGACGTGGGTCCGGATGGTGTCGTCGAAGCCGATGCGCTCGCGGCTGGACCCGATCAGCACGGTGCCGGCCCGGGTGCTCTCCACGACCGTGGAAGTCTGCAGGTCGGCGTCGCCGCTCTCCACCGCGCCGACGTAGTCCGCGTCGTAGACCTTGTGCCGCACGGTGCCCACCGGGACCGGCGCCGTCACCAGGGCCACGCCGCGACGCGGATGGATCGCGATCGGTGCTCCGCAAGCCCTGGCGAACTCCGCCGACCACGGACCGCACGCGTTCACCACCGCGCCGCAGGGGAGAACTCCCCGATCAGTGCGCACGCCGGTCACCCTGCCGTCGGCTCCGCGCGTCACGCCGGAAGCGGTTGCCTTCCGCACCGCTCCACCACGCTTCCGCACGGCTGCGAGCAGCGCGGACGCCGCCAGCACCGGCTGGACCTGCGCATCTTGCGGGTAGTGCACGGCGAGCGCGGTTTCGCGCGTCAGGTGCGGTTCGAGCTGGAGTGCCTCGCCCGGAGCCAGGATCCGCGCATCGACACCGGCCGCACGCTGCTCCGCCGCGAACTTCTCCAGTGCGACAGCATCGTCCACTGTGGTCGCGGCGACGACACCGCCCTTGGCTTCCCACTCGAAATCCGCTGCGCCACCGAGTTCTTCGCGCAGATCGTCCACCAGTTCGGGCCAGCGCTCCCGGCTCGCCAGCGCGAGCCGCAGCTCCGCTCCCGGCGGCTTGTCCGAGACCAGCACGTTGCCCTCGCCCGCCGCCGAGGTGCCCGCCGCGGGCGCGTGCCGGTCGAGCACCTGGACGACCAGCCCTGCGGAGCTCAACGCCTCCGCGCAGGCGGCACCGACGATGCCGGCTCCGACCACCACGATGTCCGGGAACTGAGCCATGCCCACCACCAAGTGTTCACTAAAATGAACACTCCCGACGCTAAGCCCCACCGCGATCCCGGTCAACCCCCAACCCGGGCACGCAATTTCAATGGAAATCGCACGTGCGATTTCCATTGAAATTGCGGAGTTCCGGACGCGCACCGGCGTGTCGTTCGCCCGACACGCCGAGCCCTCGACCGCCCAGGCGAGGGACGACCACCCAGGCGAGGGGCACGCACCTAGGCGAGGGACGGGTGGTGGCGGAGCACCGGGCTCTCCGCCTCGCTCGGGTACTCCAGGAGCAGCACCGAGGTCACCGGTCCGCCCACCGTCTCGTAGGTGTGCGGCCCCTGCGCCGGGAAGCAGACGTAGTCACCGGGTCCCAGCTCGTACGGCGCGTCCACCGGTCCCACCCGCAGCGTTCCCTCGGTGACCACGACGTGCTCGCGGCCCGGGTGCCCGTGCGAGTGCTGGACCTCGCCCGGCCGCACCCGCTGGTCGTAGACCTCGAGCACCGCCGAGGTCAGGTCGAGGCGGCGCAGCATGCGCAGGTCGACGGCGTTGCTGCTGAGCACCTCCAGCCCGGCCGAGCGCACCAGAACCACGTCGGGCTCGGTCCGCTCGGTCAGCAGCGTCGACACCGGCACCTGCAGAGCGTTCGACAAACTGAACACCGTTTGGATCGTCGGGTTGCCGACCCCCGACTCCAGCTGGGACAGCGTGCCCTTGGCGATCCCGGAGCGCCGCGCCACCTCGGACAGCGACAGCCCCTGATCGGCGCGCAGCGCGCGCAGATTCGCCGCCAGCACCCCCACGGCCTCCAGCTGCGCCATCCGGCACCTCCCGACGAACGAACCCACCGGGCAGACTATCCACCGCACCCGATCGGCGTGCCACATCACCCGTCCTACCCTTTCGCCGCGCGCAGACCTGCGGAAACGTGTGCCACGACGGCCGAATCCCGCACGTGGAGGTCACCGGAGGCGCCGCATGAGCTCGACCGACCTGCCGACCACCGACCGGATCTGGACCAACTGGGCGGGCAACCAGACCTGCACCGCCGCGGTGTTCGCCCAACCCCGCGACGAGGACGAGGTGATCGCAGCGGTCCGGCACGCGATAGGCCGCGGGCTCAACGTCCGGGTCGCAGGCGCCGGGCACTCGTTCACCCCGGTGGTCACCACCGGCGGGATGCTGCTCGACCTGACTCGCCTGACCGGCATCACCGCCACCGACCCGACGCGCCTGCGGGCATCGGCGCTGGCAGGAACCACCGTCGGCGACTTCGGCCCGCCGCTGTGGGAGGCCGGGCTGTCGCTGACCAACCAGGGCGACATCGACAAGCAGGTGATCGCCGGTGCCATCGCCACCGGCACCCACGGCTCCGGCATCGACCTGCCGAGCTTCTCCGCCGCGCTGCGCCGCGTCCGGCTGGTCGACGGCAGCGGCGAGGTCGTCGAGATCGACGAATCCGATCCGCGGCGGCTGCGGGCCGCGCAGGTCGCGATCGGCGCGCTGGGCGTGGTGCTGGAGGTCGAGCTCGCCGTCTCCCCCGCCTACCACCTCACCGAGGAGATCAGCTACCGGCCGTGGCAGGAGATCGCCGAGGCCTGGGACGAGCTGATCGCGCGGCACCGGCACTTCTCCTTCTTCTGGTGCCCCGGCGACGAATCCGTCGACCTCTACCAGCTGCCCGCGCCACCGGACCAGCCGATGGCCGACCACTGCTACGTCAAGATCTACGACGAGGTCGAGGTCGCCGAGCCGGACGGCATCGTCTCCACCGTGGGCCACCGGGTCGACCGCGCCTACCGCATCTACCCGGGCGGGTACGACACGCCGTTCCACGAGATGGAGTACATGGTCCCCGCCGAGCACGGGTTCACCGCGGTGAGCGCGATCCGCGAGCTCATGCGCACCGAGCACCCCGACCAGCGCTACCCGATCGAGGTGCGGTGGACCGCCGCGGACGAGGCCTACCTGTCGCCGAACCACCGGCGGGCGACCACCGTCATCTCCGTCTCCGGCGAGCCCGGCACCGATTACTGGCCGTTCCTGCGCGCCGTCGACGAGCGGTTGCGGGAGTTCCGGGCGCGGCCGCACTGGGGGAAGCTCCACTTCATGACGCGGGAGCGGATGACCGAGCTGTTCGACGAGTTCGGCACCTTCCTCGACGTGCGGCGGGAGCTCGACCCCGACGGCACCTTCCTCAACGACCACCTCCGCCCGCTGCTCGGCTGACCCGGAGGCACCCGCGATGGAGCTCGTCGGGAACTCGATCATCTACCTGATGATGGGATTCGTCCTCGTCGGCGCGGTGGCCTCGATCCGCGACGCGGAGACCGGTCTGGGCCGCGAGTTCGTCGAGGGCCTGCGCTCGATCGGGCAGATCTTCCTCCCGGTGGCCGGCATCATGGCCGCGATCCCCTACCTGTCGGCCTTCGTCGAGCGCACCGCGGGACCGCTGTTCGGCGCGATCGGTGCGGACCCGGCGATCGCCGCGACGAGCCTCATCGCGGTGGACATGGGCGGCTACCAGCTGGCGCAGGCCACTGCGCAGTCGACCGGCGGCTGGATCATGGCCTCGGTGGTCGGCTACCTGGCCGGCGCGACGATCATCTTCACCGTGCCGGTGGGGCTGGCCGTCCTGGACCGCGCCGACCACCGGTTCCTGGCGCTGGGCGTGATGTCGGGCGTACTCGCCATCCCGGTCGCCGTCCTGGTCACCACGACGATCCTGCTGGTCAGCGGGACGACGGTGCGCGGCGAGGTCTCCGCCGACGCGCCGTCGGACGCGCCTCTGTCCGGTTTGGACACTTCGGCAATGCTGCTGAACCTGGTGCCGCTGATCGCGTTCGTGGTGGTGCTCGCGGTGGCGCTGCGGCTGTGGCCGACGGCGATGATCCGGCTGTTCATGTGGTTCGGGCGCTTCCTGGACGCCGCGCTCAAGATCGTGCTCGCGGTGTCCATCGTCGAGCACTTCACCGGCGTCTTCAGCGCGCTGCTGGGCGGCTGGGGCTTCGACCCGGTCATCGCCGACGCCGAGGACCAGTACCGGGCGCTGGAGGTGGCGGGCAACATCGGGATCATGCTGGCGGGCGCGTTCCCGATGGTCTACGTGCTGCGCAAGGGGCTGACCCGGCCGCTGGGCGCGCTGGGACGCCGCATCGGGATGAGCCCGGAGGGCACCGCGGGCCTGCTCGCGGCCTCGGCGAACGTGCTGGCGCTGTTCCGGCTCGTGCAGCACATGCCGGCGAAGGACAAGGTGCTGTGCATCTCCTACGCGGTGTGCGCGGCGTTCCTGGTGGGCGATCACCTGGCGTTCACCGCGAACTTCCAGCCGAACCTCATCCTGCCGCTGCTGGCGGGCAAGCTCGCCGGCGGCGTGCTGGCGATCCTCCTGGCGCACCTGATCGCGCTGCGCTCGGTGCGGGACGCGTGAGGCGGGCGGCCCCGGCTGGGACAGCCCGCCTCACGGACACCGCGCTACGACTGAGCTTTTCATCCTGGTTGGTAGCCGCAACCCCGCACCGGCCGCGCAGAACGAGGTCGGAGAAACCTCACTGCTGGGGGAACTGCTCCGCGTAGGCGGTCACCGCGGCGTTGATCGCCTGGAGGTTGCGGTCCAGGGCCTGGGTGTCGACGTTGTCGACCGTGTCGCACGACTGGTGGTAGCACGGGTCGAACGCCTGACCCGCCTGACCGCCCCACTTCTGGGCCTGCTCGGTGGACTTGCGCTGCTCGGCGCCGGTGAAGGTGCCGCCCGCCGGGATGCCCACCGCGATGAACGGCCCGTAGTCGGAGCGGCCGTCGAAGTCGGTGCCCTCGGTCTCCGCACCGGCCTGGGCCAGCGCGTCGTTGAGCAGCTTCTCGATCTCCGCCGAGCCCTGCGGCCCCGGCCCGGCGCCCTCGCCGTCGGAGTCGTCGCCGTCGTAGGTGAAGTAGCCCGCGTTCGGCGAGCCGACCATGTCGAAGTTCAGGTACGCGGCGATCTTTTCCTGCTCGGCCTGCGGCAGCGAGTCCACGTAGTGCTGCGAGCCGACCAGGCCCTGCTCCTCGGCGCCCCAGAAGGCGAAGCGCAGCTTGTTCTTCGGCGTCGCGCCGCTGCCGGCGTAGTCCAGCGCCGCCTGCAGGATCGCCGCCGAGCCAGTGCCGTTGTCGTTGATGCCCGGGCCGCGGCTCACGCTGTCCAGGTGGGCGCCGAACATCACCACGCTGTTGGCGTCGCCACCGGGCGTCTCGGCCAGCAGGTTGTAGGTGGTGCCGCCGATGGCGTTGAACTCCTGGATCGTGGTGGCGAACCCGGCGCCGTCCAGCTGCGCCTTGATGTAGTCCAGCGACGCCTTGTAGCCGGGCGTGCCCGCCGCGCGGTTGCCGCCGTTGGCCTCGGCGATGCTCTGCAGCTCCTGCAGGTGCTCCTGCACGGCGGCGACGCCGGTCAGCGGTGCGACCTCGGCCGGTGCGCTCGCCGCGTTGGCGGGCAGGGCCAGGGCCGACACCGCGGCCAACGCGGTCGCGGTCGCCAGTACGGGTCGTTTCGGCATGCCACATCCCTTCTTCCGGGCCAGGCCGGTTCGGGCGGAACGTATCCACCGGAGCGCGGGCCGCGGCGGGTTTGACGGGAACTCGCCGCCCGCCGCGCTTTCCCGGATTCACCACAGCCGTCCGGAGAGTTCGGCGGGAATCCACCGGACGTCCACCGGCACGGCGTTCCGCCCGGTTACCGTCCGCCTGCCCGAATTCCGGAGCCGGAGGAGGAAACAGCCTGATGGACCGTCGGTCATTCCTGGTCGCAGCAGGTGGTTCGGTCGCGGCGACCGCCGCGCTGAGCGGCACGGCGCAGGCCGCACCACCGCCGCACGCGGCGAACCGGGTGCGGTTCAACCTGATCAGCGACATCCAGGGCGACCTCGCCGACTTCGGCCGGGCGCTGGACGATCTGGCCGCCATCAACCCGGGCAGCGCCGGGCTCGGCATCGTCGGCGACATCACCCCGCGCGGCTACGACTTCGAGTACGACGCGGTCAAGTCCACTCTGGACAAGCACCCGCACCCGGCGGAGCTGGCCTGGGTCATCGGCAACCACGAGTTCTACGTGCCGAAGTGGCGCGACCCGAACACCCTGGCGCAGGACACCTGGCCCAACGGCACCACCGAGGAGTCGCTGTTCGCCAGCTTCTACCGCTTCACCGGGCGCGACACCGTCTACACCGAGACGTCCTTCGGCGGCGTCCCGCTGCTGTGCCTGGGAACCGAGCGCTACTCGCACTACCACGACCCGAAGCTGTGGGACGAGGTGTGGATGAGCGACGAGCAGTTCGGCTGGCTGGAGGACCGGCTCGCGCACTGGGCGCAGCGCCGCACCCCGGTGATGGTGCTGACCCACCACCCGCTGCCCAACACCGTCTCCGGCACGCAGCGCGCGAGCTACGCCAAGGAGTACCTGCAGGCCGAGCGGCTGCTGAACGCGCTCGGCCGCTACCCGGACGTCTTCGTCTTCACCGGGCACACGCACTACCACCTGGAGCTGCCCGACTGGACGGTGCGGCGCGTGGTGCCGGGATCCGGCAACCTCGAGGGCTTCACCGTGGTCAACACCGGCGCGATCGAGACCGGCTGGCGCGACAACGGCGAGGGCGGCGAGGAGACCACCACCCGGGCGCTCAACCAGGGCCTGCAGATCGAGGTCGGTCCTCGCGACGTGCTGATCAAGGCCCGCGACTTCGCCACCGGCACCTGGCTGAAGCAGATCACCGTCCCGCTGCACAACGGGCGGTGACCGCCCGGTCGCCCCGGGTGCGGTGGCCGCGCCCGGGGCGATCGGTTCCGCAGGAGACACCAGTCACAAATGACAGTCCCCTGTGCACGACCTCTGACCTGCATGCGAGCATCGCCCGAGTTCCACGTCACGCCGCGCGCGCGGCGTTCACCGGAGAGAAGGCTGATGCACGTGCAGGTCTTGTGGGGTATTGGCGGCATGCTCGTCGTGCTGCTGATCGCATTCGCGATGTCGACCAACCGGCGCGCGATCAATCCTCGCACCGTGCTCGGGGCGCTGGCGATCCAGATCCTGTTCGCGTTCGTCGTGCTGCGCTGGGACCTGGGCAAGCAGGCGCTGTCCGCGGTGAGCGGCGCGGTGCAGAAGGTGCTCGATTCCTCCAAGGAGGGCATCGAGTTCATGGTCGGGCCGATCCTGCCCACCGAGGGCACCGTGGTGGCCTTCCAGGTCCTGCCGATCATCGTGTTCATCTCGGCGCTGACCGCGGTGCTCTACCACTGGAACATCCTGCAGTGGGTGGTCCGGATCATCGGTGGTGGCCTGCAGAAGCTGCTGGGCACCACGAAGCCGGAATCGCTGAACGCCACCGCGAACATCTTCCTCGGCATGACCGAGGCGCCGCTGATGGTGCGGCCGTACCTGCCGAAGATGTCCCGCTCGGAGTTCTTCGCGGTGATGACCGGCGGCCTGGCCACCGTGGCGGGCACCGTGATGGTCGGCTACGCGATGCTGGGCGCGAGCCTGGACCACCTGATCGCGGCCAGCTTCATGGCCGCGCCCGCCGGCCTGCTGATGGCCAAGATCATCATGCCGGCGAGCAAGGAGCCGGAGACCGAGGAGGCCGACGCGCCCGGCGCGGCCAAGGCCGACTCCGCCGAGGGCGAGGAGCCGGTGACCGAGGCCGTGGAGGACAAGCCGCGCAACGTCATCGACGCGGCGGCCTCCGGCGCCTCCGACGGCCTGAAGCTCGCGCTGAACGTCGGCGCGATGCTGTTCGCGTTCATCTCGCTGATCGCGCTGGTCAACCTGATCGTCGGCGGCGTCGGCGGGCTGTTCGGGCTGGGCGACCTGACGCTGCAGCAGATCCTGGGCTACGTGTTCTCGCCGCTGATGTGGGTGATCGGCGTGCCGTGGGACGAGGCGGTGTCCGCGGGCAGCTTCCTCGGCCAGAAGCTCGTGCTCAACGAGTTCGTCGCGTTCGCCGACTTCGGCCCGCAGATCGCCCAGTTCAGCGAGAAGAGCGCGGTCATCATCACCTTCGCGCTCACCGGCTTCGCCAACCTCGGTTCGCTGGGCATCCTGCTCGGCGGCCTGGGCGGCATGGTCCCGTCCAAGCGCGGCTGGATCGCCCGCGACGGGGTCCGCGCGATCATCGCCGGCACCCTGGCGAACCTGCTCAGCGCCGCCATCGCGGGCATCCTGGTCGCCTGATCCCGAAATCGGTCTTGATCTCCAGCTAGGTCGAGCTCCTAACGTCGTGGGCGTGAGCGCGGACACCGCGCTCACGCCCACTTCCACGAGCACAGGAGCACGGCATGCGCGCGATCCGGCAGTACGAGTTCGGCCCGGCGGAGGTCCTCCGCCACGAAGAGGTCCCCGATCCGCACCCGGGCCCCGGGCAGGTCCGCATCGCGGTCGCCGCGGCCGGCGTCCACGTGGTCGACACCTTCATCCGGCAGAGCGGCATCGGCCCGTACGGCCCGCCCGAGCTGCCCATGACGCCAGGCCGCGAGGTGGCCGGGATCGTCGACGAGATCGGCGAGGACGTGGCCTCCGACTGGCTCGGGCGGCACGTCGTGGCCCACCTGGGCCCGGCCAGCGGCGGCTACGCGGAGTTCGCGGTGCGCGAGGTCGAGGCGGTGCAGGTGCTGCCGGAGGGCACCGATCCCACCGCGGCGGTGGCGATGATCGGCACCGGGCGCACCACCATGTCCATCCTGCGCATCGCCCGTCCGAGCAGCGACGACGTCGTGCTGGTCACCTCGGCGGCCGGTGGCATCGGGGCGCTGGCGGTCCAGCACGCCCGAAACATCGGCGCGACCGTGGTGGGCGCGGCGGGCGGCCCGCTAAAGGTGGGCAAGGTCAGCGAGCTGGGCGCGGACCTGGCGGTGGACTACACCGAGGAAGGCTGGGCGGACCGGGTTCGCGAGGAGCTCGGCCGCCCGGTCAGCCTGGTGCTCGACGGCGCGGGCGGCGCCTACGGGCGGGCGGCGTTCGACCTGATCGGCGCCGGTGGCCGGATCGTCATGTACGGGCGGGAGTTCGGCGAGCACCGGTTCACCTCCGACGACCTGATCAACCGCTCGGTGGCCGCCACGGTCGCGCTCGGCCCGAACCTGCTGAAGGACGTGCCCGGCGGTATGCGCGAGCTGGAGGACGAGGCGCTGGCCGCGCTGGCCGACGGGAGCCTGAAGCCGCTGGTCGGCCCGCCGTTCCCGCTCGCCGAGGCGGCCGCCGCGCATGTCGCCCTGGAGAATCGGCAGACCTACGGCAAAGTGGTGTTGGTGCCCCGAGGGCACTGACCGGCGACCCACCCGGGTGGCCGCAGCGGACAGCAACCCATGGAGGTCTCACCAGTGGAACAGGTGGTACTGCTCGACGAGTCCGGTCAGGCGATCGGGGTCGAGGACAAGACGACCGTGCACCACCGGGAAACGCCGCTGCACCTGGCCTTCTCCTGCTACGTCTTCAACGAGCGCGGGGAGTTCCTGCTGACCCAGCGGGCGCACCACAAGAAGACCTTCCCGAGCGTGTGGACGAACACCTGCTGCGGCCACCCGGCGCCCGAGGAGGAGATGAAGGCCGCGATCACCCGGCGGCTCGGCGAGGAGCTGGGCCTGTCCGTGCGCGGGCTGGAGCTGGCGCTGCCCGGCTTCCGCTACCGCGCCGTGATGCCCAACGGGGTGGTCGAGAACGAGATGTGCCCGGTGTTCTTCGCCTTCACCGACCGCACCCCGGAGCCCAACCCCGACGAGGTCGCCGAGACCCGCTGGGTGAACTGGAAGGAGTTCAGCGCCGAGGTGCTCTCCGGCCGGACCGAGGTGTCGCCGTGGTGCGAGCTGCAGGTCCGCCAGCTGGTCGAACTGGGCCCGGAACCGGCCCAGTGGCCCGGGGGCGCCCGCACCGCCCTGCCCCCGGCGGCCCACGTCGCCTGACCGGGATCCGCGATTTCAATTGAAATCGGACGTCTGATTTCAATTGAAATCGCGGTCCGTCAGGTGCCGCTCGACTCGTACTGGTGCTCCGGGCGGCCGCTGGCTCCGTAGCGCAGCGTCATGCGGGCCTTGCCGTCCTGGGCCAGGCCGGCGAGGTAGCGCTGGGCGGTGGCCCGGGCGATGCCCAGCTCGGCGGCGATCTCCGCCGCCGAGCGCGGGCCGTCCGCCGAGCGCAGCGCGTCCTGCACCAGGCGGGAGGTCACCGCGGACTGGCCCTTCGGCGCTCCGGGGCTGTCGCCTTCGTGCAGCAGGCGCATCGCGCGGTCGATCTCGTCCTGGCCGACCTGGCCGCCGGTCGGCGACAGCCGCGCGTGGTAGCGCGCGTAGGCGCTGAGCCGGTCCGCGAGCTGCTCCGCGGTGAACGGCTTGACCAGGTAGTTCAGCGCGCCCGCGGACAGCGCCGCGCGCACCGATGCGGCGTCGGCGGCCGCGGTCAGCATGATCACGTCGACGTCGAGGTCGGCGAGCAGCGCGATGCCCGCGCAGTCGGGCAGGTAGTTGTCCAGCAGCACCAGGTCGGGGTGGCAGGAGACGATCAGGTCGCGGGCCTCGGCGGCCGAGTGCGCGGTACCCACCACCTGGAACCCGGCGACGCGCTCGGTGAACTCGGCGTGCACCCGGGCCACCCGGAAGTCGTCCTCCACCACCAGCACGCGGATCATGCACCCTCCTCCGTCTCCGCCACCGCACCGGGCAGCCACGCGTGGAACACCGCACCGCGCTCGGCCGGGTCGCCCGGGTCGGCCAACCGCACGTCGCCGCCGAAGCTCCGGGCGGCCTGCCTGCACAGCGCCAGCCCCAGCCCGTGGTCGCCGTCCTTCGTGGAAACCCCTTCCACGAACAGATCTTCCCGCAGTTCCGGCGGAACGCCGCGCCCGCTGTCCACAACGGACACGTGCAGCGTCGCACCGTCGGCGAGCAGATCGACCTCGACCCGGGCAGGCCGCCGCTCGCCGAGCTGCGCCGCGGTCACGGCATTGTCCACCAGGTTGCCGACCACCGTGGTCACCTCCACCGGTGCGCGCACCCGGCCCGGCACCCAGCTGGTCTCCCCCAGCTCCAGGACCACCGACTTCTCCGCCGCGACGGCCTTCTTCGCCGCCAGGAACGCCAGCAGCACCGGATCCCGCACCGCATCGGCCGCCGGCCCCAGCCCGGTCACCGGGCCGCTGGTGAGCGCCTGCAGGTAGGCGACGGCATCCTCCTGGTGCCCGGTCTGCAGCAGTCCGGACAGGGTGTGCAGCCGGTTGCTGAACTCGTGGCGCTGCGCGCGCAGCACGTCGGTCATGCCGCGCACCGACTCCAGCTCGCGGCTGAGCACCTCCAGATCGGTGCGGTCGCGCAGGGTCAGCACGCTGCCCAGGTCCGCACCGTCGCGGCTGACCCGGCGGTGGTTGGCGACCAGCACCCGATCCCCGGCCACGGTGATCAGGTTCTGCACCGGCTGCCCGCTCTCCAGCGCGCTGCGCAGCCGGGACGGGACCTCCAGCTCGCGCACCGGCGTCCCGGGCGTCACGCCGGTGCCCAGCAGCTGCTCGGCCTCCTGGTTGGCGAAGGACACCCGCCCGTCGGCGTCGACGGCCAGCACGCCCTCCCCGATGCCGTAGAGCACCGCCTCGCGCTCGCGCACCAGGTCGGCCAGTTCGTGCGGCTCCAGGCCCAGCGTCCGGCGCTTGAGCCCGCGCGTGAGCAGTGCTGCGCCGATCACGCCGACCACGAGCGCACCGCCGGTGAACACCGCCGTGGTGCCCAGCAGCCGCAGCAGGGCGTGGTCGATGTCCTCGGTGTCGAACCCGACGCTGACCTGCCCGACGACGGTTCCGGTGCGGTCGCGCAGCGGGACCTTGCCGCGCGCGGAGAACCCGAGCGTGCCGCGCTGCACGTCGACCACGTCGTTGCCCGCCAGCACCTCGCTCGGATCGGTGCTCACCGGCTCGCCGATCTTGCTCGGGTCCGGGTGCGCCAGCCTGATGCCGCGCCGGTCGGCGATGACGATGAACAGCGCGCCGGTGTTGACCCGGATCTGCTCCGCGCGCTCCTGCACCGTCCCGCTGCGGTCGTCGCGCGCCACCGCGGCGGCGAGGTCGGTGTCCGCGGCGGCCGCGTGCGCCACCGCGAGCGCGCGCTGCCCGAACTGGTCCACCAGTGCCCGGTCCAGCAGGGACGCGACGAGGACGAACCCGATCCCGACGACGAGCGCGATCAGACCGATCTGCAGCAGCAGCGCCTGCCGCGCGAACCTCATCGGTCGGCGTGACATGCGTCGACCCTAACCCGCGAGCAGAACGAGCAGAACGCGGAGAACGCGGGCTAGGCGGACAACGCGCACAAGACTCCCGGGCCTTGGACCGTTCACCTACGGTCTCGCCAAACGAAACACCGCTGTTACGCGGACCACTCCGCGGGAAGGAGGAAGGCGTTGATCGCGCTCCTCGGGTTGTGCATGGTGACGGTCTTCCTCTTCTTGGTGATGACCAAGCGGGTGTCGCCGATGGTGTCGCTGATCGTGGTGCCCGCGGCGTTCGCGCTGATCGGCGGCTTCGCGCCGGAGCTCGGCGACATGATCATCGACGGCATCGGCTCGGTGGCGCCGACGGCGGCGATGCTGCTGTTCGCGATCCTGTACTTCGGGATCATGATCGACGCCGGGCTGTTCGACCCGATCACCCGCGCGGTGGTCCGGCTCACCCGCAACGACCCGCTGCGGCTGATCGTCGGCACGGTGGCCCTGGTCGCCGTGGTGTCGCTGGACGGCGACGGCACCACCACGTTCATGATCACCGTGTCCGCGCTGCTGCCGCTGTACCGGAAGCTGGGCATCAGCCCGGTGCTGATGACCGGGCTGGCCTGCCTGACCAACGCGATCCTGAACGTGGTGCCGTGGGGCGGCCCGTCCGCCCGCGCCGCCAGCGCGCTGGGGCTGGACCCGCAGGAGCTGTTCGTGCCGATGATCCCGCCGCTGGTGGCCGGGCTGGCCACCGTCTTCGTGCTCGCCTGGATGCTCGGGCTGCGGGAGCGCGCCCGGGTGCGCAGCGGTGAGCTGGTGCTCGCCGGCGGAGGTGGCGGCACCACCGGTTCCGGCACCGGCGGCAGCGCGGGCGACTCCGCCGACTTCGACGTGCTGGCCCCGGACCGCGAGTCGCTGCGGCCGAAGCTGATCTGGTTCAACGCGGCGCTGACCGCCGCGCTGCTGGTGGCGCTGATCGTCGGAGTGCTGCCGATCGCCGTGCTGTTCATGATCGGCACCGGGATCGCGCTGCTGGTCAACTACCCGCACCTGGACATGCAGCGGGCCCGCATCGCCGCGCACGCCGACAGCGTGGTCTCGGTGGTGTCGATGGTGTTCGCCGCGGCGGTGTTCACCGGCGTGCTGTCGGGCACCGGGATGATCGAGCAGATGGCGCACTACCTGCTCAGCGCCATGCCGGACGGCCTCTACCCGTTCTTCAGCGTGATCGTCGCGGTGCTCAGCGTCCCGTTCACCTTCTTCATGAGCAACGACGCGTTCTACTTCGGCATCATGCCGATCCTGGCCGAGGCGGGCGCGCAGCACGGGATCGCGCCGATCGAGATCGCCCGCGCCTCGCTGCTGGGCCAGCCGATCCACATGCTCAGCCCGCTGGTGCCCGCGATGTACGTGCTGATCGGCCTGGCCAAGGTCGACCTCGGCGACCACCACCGGTTCGCGATCAAGTGGGCGCTGCTGGTGTGCGCGGTGGTGATCGCCACCGGCCTCGGCATCGGCGTCATCTCGATCCACTGAACCGACCCGAATCTCGCTCAGGTTAGCCTTGGCTAACCTGAGCTAGATTGCGAGGCACCCCCGATGTCCCCGTTCCCCCTGCGGCGCCGCGCCGCTGCCCTCCTCGGCGCGCTGGCCGCGCTGCTGCTGGTCGCCGGTTGCGGCGGCCCCGGCACCGACGAGGTTCAGCAGCCCGCCGACGGCGCCTTCCCCGTGACCATCCAGCACTCCCAGGGCACGACGGAGATCCCCAAGCGCCCGGAGCGCGTCATCGCGCTCGGATACACCGACGTCGACCCGCTGCTCGCGCTCGACGTGATCCCGGTGGCCATGCGCCCCTGGGGCCCGACGGACGGCCCCGGCTCGTGGGCGAAGGACCGGCTGCGCGGTGCGAAGCCCTACCTGTTCGCCACGCAGGGCGACGTCGACCTGGAGAAGGTCGCCTCGCTGCAGCCGGACCTGATCGTGGCGGTCAACGCCGCCGTCGACGAGTCGCTGTACCAGCGGCTCTCCGCGGTCGCGCCGACCATCGTGCGCCCCGAGGGCGTTCCCGACTACGGCACGCCGTGGCAGGACGCCACCCGGATCATCGGCAAGGCCGTCGGCAAGTCCGAGCAGGCCGAGAAGCTGGTCACCGACACCCAGGCCCGCATCGACCAGGTCGCCGCCCAGCACCCCGAGTTCGCCAAGGCCACCGGCGCGGTGGTGCTGATCAACCCGCAGGGCGGGTACTGGCCCTACACCCGCAACGACGCGCGCGGCCAGTTCATGGACGGGCTGGGCATCAAGCTGCCCGCCGGTGTGCAGCAGCTCGACGACGGCAAGCGGTTCTACGTCGACCTCAGCCCGGAGAAGACCTCGCTGCTGGAGTCCGACGTGCTGGTGGTCATCGACCAGAAGGGCAACAGCCAGGGGCTGGCCAACGACCCGCTGTTCCAGCGGCTGGAGGTGACCAAGCGCGGTGACGTGATCATCCTGCCGCACATGGAGGCCGGGATCGAGCTGGCGCACAACACCGTCCTGAGCATCCCGCACTCGCTGGACACCATCGCCCCGATGATCGCCGAGAAGCTGGCGGACAACTGATCCGCGGTCGGTGCCGTGCCGCCGGCGCGGCACCGACCGGCTCTTCACAGCTTGGCCGCGTCCGAATCCGGCTCACGAGCGGCGGGCACCTCCGCGGACAGGGCCTCCCGGGCCCGCTCCCGGTCGAAGGCACCGTCCCACTTGGACACGATGAAGGTCGCCACGCAGTTGCCGAGCAGGTTGGTGACCACGCGCATCGTGTCCATGAAGCGGTCCGCGCCGAGCATCAGGGCCACCGCGGCCACCGGGATGACGCCGACCGCGGACGCGGTGGCGGACAGGGCGATGAACGCCGAACCCGGAACGCCCGCCATGCCCTTCGACGTCAGCACGAGCACCAGGATCACGGTGATCTGCTGGCCGACGGTCAGGTCGACGCCGACGGCCTGGGCCATGAACAGCGTTGCCAGCGAGAGGTAGATCGAGGCGCCGTCGAGGTTGAACGAGTACCCGGTGGGCACGACCAGCCCGACCGCTTCCTTGCGGCACCCGGCGCGTTCCAGCTTCTCCATGATCCGCGGCATGACGGCCTCGCTGGACGCGGTGCCCACCGCGAGCGCGAACTCCTCGCGGGTGTAGCGCAGGAAGCGCAGCAGGCTGAGCCCGGTGAAGGCGCGGAGCAGGGCGCCGAGAACCAGGCAGAACAGCAGTGCGGCGCCGTAGCAGGCGGCGATCAGCTTGGCGTAGGTGTTCAGCGAGGACAGCCCGTACTCGCCGATGAGGTAGGCCATGGAGCCGAACACCGCGATCGGCGCGAGGCGCATGACGTAGCCGATGATCTTGAAGATGATCTCGCCGGTCTGGTCGACGAACGCGAAGACCTGCGGGGCGCGGGTGATCCCGACGTGCAGCAGGCCGGCGGCGAACAGGACGGCGAACAGCAGCACCTGCAGCAGCTCGTTCTCGGCGAACGCGGCGACCGCGCTCTCCGGGATCATGTGCAGCACGAACTCGGCCGGGCCGGGCATCTGCTCGCCGTGGGTCTTCTCGGTGACCGCGGAGGCGTCGAGCGTGGCCGGGTCGATGTCGAGCCCGGCACCCGGCTGCAGCACGTTGCCCGCGACCAGGCCCAGCGCCAGCGCCGCGGTGGTGACGACCTCGAAGTAGATCAGCGCTTTCAGGCCGATCCGCCCGACCGACCGCATGTCGCCGGCCTTGCAGATGCCGACGACGACCACGCAGAAGATCAGCGGCGCGATCGCCATCTTGATCAGGCGGATGAACCCGTCGCCGATCGGCTTGAGCGCCGAGCCGAAGTCCGGCCAGAAGTGACCGACGGCGATGCCGATTGCCGCCGCGATGAGGACCTGGACGAACAACGAGGACAGGATCCTCTTCGCCCGGTTCCCGGGTGTCTTGCGTTCGGTTTCACGCATGGGCCCACGCTTTCGTACTGCGGAAAATCGATTTCGCCGAGTGGTACGAGAGTTTCCGCAGTCAAACCGGGCCCGTCAAGATGGCGGACGAGAATCAACAAAACGTTGAGATTGCTGCAGTTCCCGCGACCACCGCCACTCCCCCGGCTCCGGCGCGCCGACCAGCTTCAGCCCCGCGCGGCGCAGGGTCCGCGCGATCGCGGTGTTGTCGACGTGGGTGTGCGCGGTGAGCGTGCGCAGGTCCAGCTGCCGGGCCTGCTCGACGAGCCTGCCCGCCAGCGCCGCTCCCACCCCGCGCCGCTGCCAGTCGTCGCGGACCAGCAGGGCGAGCTCCCCGGTGTCGCCGTCGTACATCAGGTTCCCCATGCCGACCACGTCGCCGTTCGGGGCCACCGCCAGCAGCGCCCGGCCGAGCGCCGGGGTGAGCAGCCGCTGCAGGCCGCGCACGCCGGGTGCCGGGCCCGGGCTGAAGTAGCGCCGGTAGCGGGCGGCGCTGGAGCAGCGCTCGTGGAACTCGGCCACCAGTGCCACATCCGCGCGGTCGGCCGCCCGGATCGTCAACTCCACGCCGCCCGAGGTGCGGATCTCGTCGGGCGCCGGGAGAATCCGCGTTCGGCAGGCGGCTTCGAGCTCGACCATCGCGCTCGCCCGCGCGAACTCGGCAGGCGTGAACGAACCTCCGGGACGCTCCAGCACCAGCTCACCACCGCCCGGCGCCGCCAGGCACATCGCCTCTCCGGCGCACGAACCTTCCTCCTGCCAGCGGATTTCCACGCGGCCCAGCAGCGCGGACAGCGCGCGGACGAGATCGGTGCGGCCGTTGACCAGGTCGGTGGCCAGGTTCGCGGTTCTCGTCGGCACATCGTCGAGTTCTCGCACGTCCGCCCGCGCGACGACGACGTCCCGGCCGCCCGCGGCTTCGACGGCCTCGATCAGCTCCCAGCGCGTAGTCCGGCCGGGCACGTGCAGCAGGACCTCATCGACCGCGCCGTCCGCTACCGGGTGGACCTGCATGGTCCGGATGTCGCCGCCGAGCGCGGCCAATCCGCCAGCCAGCCTGGCAAGCCTGCCCGGTGCGTCGGTGACCGAGGCGCGGAGCCTCCACAGGGCCTGGCGGACGTCGGTGTCCGTGTCTGGCATCGGTTCCGGTGCGGGTGGGGCGGGCTGTGGTGGGCGCTTTGCGAACCAGCGGATCGCTGCGGCGAGGAGGAGGGCGGCGCCGATCGACAGCAGGACGGTCGGACCTGTGGTGAGGGCGTGCGCGCCGGTTGCGGCGAGGCTCACCGCGCCCGCTGCGAGGAATAGCGCGGCGAGCTCGACGAGTTCGCGGGTCCAGTTGCCGCGCGCTTGGCGTTGCGGTCTGGGGGTCATGGGGTCATGGTTCCCACGGCGTGTTGCGTGCGGTCGACGTGCGGTTTCGGTGGGGTTAAGGCGGTGCGGTCACACTTCGGTTCGGGGGGACGTGCGCGCGGCGGGCCGGCGGTGCGGTGTGGGGGGTGTGGCCGGAGTTGTTCCCCGTGTGCATGGAGGTTTAGCTGAACCCGTAGCCGGTTTGAACGTGGTGGGGGCTTTTGGGGTTTCGTTTTCCTTGGGCCATCCCCGTGGTTTGGGGATTGTGGGCGCTGCGGTCCGGATGTCAAGCCCGGCCTTCGGCCGCCCCTTCGGGGTTTCAGGCTTGACATCCGGACCGCAGCCCCTTTTTGGCTTTATGTCACGGGGATGGCCCGGTGTGGGATGGGGTCGGTCTTGGCGGTGGGGTTTCGTTTGTTGGGGTTGGGGTTGGGGTTTTTGGGGTTTGGTTGTTGACTGTTCTGTTGGCTCGTTTGGTGTTCTGCGGGCATCGTCACCGAACGGCACCCCGGCGCTCCAGGCGTCACGCAGCTCATCGGAAGAACCGCTTTCCCGGGGTTGATCACCGTATCGAGTGATCGATATTTGGTCGAAAGCTTGTTCTATGGATGCGATAATTGTTGTATGGCACCGCTTTTGATGAGTTCCGCTGGTGACGCCGAGGGCCGTTCGGGCTCGGTGGCGGCTCCGGCTGCCACCACCGAGGGTGGGGTGGCCGTCGAGCTCTGTGCTGGCGGGCGGTCTGCGGTGGCTCTTCGCGATGCCGAGATCGTTGCTGAGATCGCCGAGATCGAGCGGGCTGTGCGGGTGGCTCGGATGCGGCAGTTGCAGTTGATCGCCGAGGCCGGGCATCGCGGGTTGCACGTCGAGCGGGGAGCGCGTTCACCTCAGGCATGGCTGCAGGGGTTGCTCAACATCGACTTCGGGGAGGCCAAGTCGCGTGTTGTCGTGGCGCGAGACGTCGAGCAGCGGACGTCCAGCTGGGGCGAACCGCTGCGCGCCGATCTGCCCGCCACCGCTGCCGCGTTGACCGACGGGGCCATCGGAATCGAGCACGCGCGAGTCGTTTCCCGCTGTGTGCGAACCATGCCCGAGCACGCGCGCGTGCACCACACTCCCCAGATCGACGCCATCCTGGCCGACAACGCGCGCCACATGTGCCCGCGCGATCTCGCCAAGCTGGCCGAGCGCATCAAGTACCTGCTGGACCAGGACGGGGCGTACCGCGACGAGGAGGCGCAGCACGAAGCGCGGGAGCTGCACTACGCCACCGGGCGGGACGGCATGCTGGTCGTCAAGGCGCGGCTTGACCGGGAAGTCGGGGCGAAGTTCGTCGAAGCGCTCCAGCCGCTGGCAGGTCCTCGGCCCGAGACCGAGGGCGAGAAGGATCCGCGCAGTGCCGGGCAGCGCAACGCCGACGGGTTCGCGGCGATGATCGATCTGGTGCTCGACTCCGACCAGATGCCCCGTACCGGCGGCCAGCGGCCGCACCTGAACATCACCATCGACTTCGACGACCTCAAGCGCGGGCTGCTGCTCGGCGACGAGGGCATGCCCGGCACGCTCCAGGCGACCGAACAATCCATCACCGCTGAAAACGTCCGCCGCGTCGCCTGCGACTGCGAGGTGTTGCCGATGGTGCTCGGCGGGGACAGCCTCCCGCTAGACGTCGGAACCTCCCGGCGAACGGCACCCACGCACATCCGGGCCGCCCTGTTGCAGCGCGACGGCGTGTGCGCTTTCCCTGGCTGCGATCGTCCGCCCGGCACACCGCAAGCGCACCACGTCGTGCACTGGATCGACGGCGGCCCCACCACCGTCGAGAACATGGTCATGCTGTGCGCGCATCACCACCGCGTCGTGCACGGTCAGCGGTGGGGCATCGCGCTGCACCACGGTCGGCCGGTGTTCACGCCACCGTCCGATGTGGACCCGTCACGGACACCCAGACCTGGCGGCAGAGCTCTGCCCGCCGGATACCGCGCAACCCTCCGGGATCTCATCCCTGCACCCAGGGCCCCAGAGGGCACCGCGTGACGCCCGCGTGCCCGGGAGGCCTGAGTGCTGTCCCGCGATGATTGTGTGGAACGGCGTCGGACGCGGCTGCCGACTGGCCCCGGGTCAGCGCAGACCGGTCGCCCATGCCGTGAGTGTGGCGAAGTCGTTGCTGGTGAGACCGCAGCGGGGATCGACTCGGTGCAGTAGAGCAGGACCGTTGTGATGCTCGTTCACCCAGGCGCGATCCGCTTCGGTGATCTCGTCGTCGATCCAGGCGAACGCCCGGCCTTTCGCCCACGCGACGATCTCCGGGGTCTTCCAGAACACGCCGCCCCCAGGCTCGTCACGCGGCGAGGGCCAGGCGATGAAGGGCAGCTCGGGCAGTCCTAGGACCGGTGCGACGAAAGCGTTGGCTTCGTCCTCCCACGTGGTCGCCCACACCAGCTCGAAGGGGAGCGCGTCCAACGCCTGGCCGTGCGCCGGGTTGAGCCACACCCGCAGAGGTTTCACCCGCTTGTTCGGCAGCCCCCACTCAGCCAGACGGCGCCGTTCGGTGGCCTCCCAGCTGGGCGTCAGAAACCGGTGCGTCCGATAACCTTCGGGCCGTCGATGCGGCGCCGCGGCAAACGGGTTCAGCGGCCCGTCCACATCCACCAGCAGCACTGGGCGCACCAGCCCACCCCTCCCCCGTTCCGCATCGCACGGTACCGGCCGATGGTGGGGCCGCCCAGCGAATTCTCGGCAGGTAGCGATCTACGCGAACGTGGCCTTCGAAGCGGTGGGGCAACGCGAATGCGAAATGGTCGTGGGCGCACCGCCGTGCAGTGCGCCCACGACCTACGGGGTTCAGCGGGACTGTTGGCCGTATCCGCTGAAGAGCTCCGCGCAGCGGGCCATTTCCTCGTCGCTGAGCAGGCTGGGTTCACCGACCTGCTTCGCGGTCAACCACAGTTCGCACAGCCACTCCAGCTGCCGGGCGCGGTTGTAGGCCTTCGGCAGGGAGTCCGCGATGGTCACCGTGCCGTGGTTGCGCAGGATGCAGCCGGTCCGGTCGGTCAGGGCCTTCGACATCGACTGCGCCAGCTCGGGGGTGCCGAACGTCGCGTACTCCGCCACCCGCACCGGGCCGCCGAAGTCCGCCAGCTGGTAGTGCACCGCCGGGACCTCGTCGCGCAGCAACGACAACGCCGTCGCGTTCAGGGAATGCGTGTGCACCACGGCGCCCGCATCGTGCTCGCGGTAGGCGGTGAGGTGCATCGGCAGTTCCGACGTCGGCTTGAGGTCGCCCTCCACCACGTCGCCGTCGAGGTTCACCACGGGGATGTCGGCGACCTGGAGGTCGTCGTAGTCGACACCGGAGGGCGTCACCGCCACCAGATCACCGCTGCGGACCGACACGTTGCCGGAAGTGCCTACCACCAGCCGGTCCGACGTCATGCGCTGGGCGATGGCGATGACCTCGCTCCGTTGCGCGGCCAGTCGCGAACTGCTCACTTCACACCTTCGTTCAACAGGAGGCGCCGGGGACGTCCGACGCCGACTCGTAACCGCTGATCGCCGCCACCTTCTCAGCCGACGGCGAGGACTCGTCGAAGTGGTACCCCAGCCACTCCGATGCGAGCTTGCGGGCCAGCTCCAGGCCCACCACTCGCTGACCGAAGCACAGCACCTGCGCGTTGTTGCTCAGGATCGAGCGCTCCACCGAGTAGCTGTCGTGCGCGGTGACCGCGCGGATGCCCGGCACCTTGTTCGCGCTGATCGCCACGCCGAGGCCGGTGCCGCACACCAGCAGCGCGCGGTCCGCCTTGCCCTCGGCGACCAGTCGGGCCGCGTTGACCGCCACGTGCGGGTAGGCCGTGTGCTCGTCGGAGCCCACGCCCACGTCCACCACGTCGGCCACTCGGGCGTCGTTCTCCAGGTCCTTCTTCAGCGCGTCCTTGTACTGCAGCCCCGCGTCGTCCGAGCCGACCACGATGCGCAGCGGCGCCTGCTGCTCAGTCACTTCTGTCCGTCCTTCCTGTCACCGGCGAGCACCTCGCCGATCCGGGTGAGCGCGAGCGCCAGCGACGTCGCGCCGGGGTCCGGTGTTCCGACGCTGCGCTCCGCCAGCGGTCGGGCGCGTCCCGTGCGGGGCCGCAGGTCCGCCGTCTTCGCCGCGGCTTCGGTGGCCGTCTCCGACGCTCGTGCCCAGGCCTCGCGGCCGCTCGCGCCGCCGTCGACCTCGCTGCGCAGCTTCTCGACGAACGGCACCAGCGCGTCGACCAGCGTCTTGTCGCCGAGCTCTGCGCGACCCAGGCGCTGCACCGCGGCGAGAGCCGCCGCCGCGCCTGCCGCCAGGTCGCCCGGCAGCGCCGCGCGGTGGTCCGGGAGCAGGTCGCCGAAGGACCGCAGCGCCGCGCCCCACAGGACGCCCGAGGTGCCGCCCGCCTTCGCCGCCCACGCGTCTCCGGCGTCGACGAGCACCGCCGCCGGGCCGACGCCCTGCGCCGCCGCCGCTTCCGCTGCCTCGATCGCCGCCGCGCTGCCGCGCGTCATGCCCCGGCCGTGGTCGCCGTCGCCCGCGATCGCGTCGAGGCGGCCCAGCTCTTCTTCCTTGTCGTGCAACAGGTCTGCGATCGCGCGCAGGGCCTTCACCACGGTCGTCGCCGTCGCCTGGCCCTCCGCCGGGGCCACCACGACCACCTTCTCCGGCAGTTCCGGCAGCGCCTCGTCCTCCACGTCCGCGTCCGCGGCCGCGATCTCGACGTTGCCCTTGCGGTAGGCCGGCGTGTCCGCCGGGGCCTGCCACAGGCGCTCCAGCTCGTCGTCCAGCCAGGTCAGCGTCAGCGAGCAGCCCGCCATGTCCAGGCTGGTCACCAGCTCACCCACCTCGGGCGCGACGACCTCCACACCGGCCTCGGCCAGCAGGCGGGACACCGTGCCCCAGACCACGAACAGCTCTTCGTACTTGGTGGCGCCCAGGCCGTTGAGGATCGCCGTCACTCGGCGGGAACCGGTCTCCGGCGCCTCCGCCAGCACGCCGTCGACGAGGATCTTCGCCAGCTCCGAGGCCGACGGCAGCTCCCGCTCCGACACACCCGGCTCGCCGTGGATGCCCAGGCCGAGGCCCATGCGACCCTCCGGCACCTCGAACAGCGGGTGGTCCTGGCCCGGCAGCGTGCAACCGTCGAAGGCCACGCCCAGGCTGCGGGTCCGCTCGTTGGCGTGCTCCGCGACCCGCACGACCTCGTCGAAGTCGTAGCCCTCCTCGGCCGCCGCCGAGGCGATCTTGAACACCACGAAGTCGCCGACCACGCCGCGGCGCTTGTTCTGCTCCGCTGCCGGGGCACTGGCCACGTCGTCGGTGACCACCACGTTGTGCGCGCGGATCCCGTCGCGCTCCAGGCGCTCCACCGCCAGGCCGAAGTTCATGTTGTCCCCGGCGTAGTTGCCGAAGGAGAACACCACGCCGGCACCGCGGTCCACGGCCCGGCCCACCGAGTACGCGTCGTCGGCCGACGGCGAGGTGAAGATGTTGCCGATGACCGAACCGTCGGCGAAGCCCGGCCCGACCACACCGCAGAACGCCGGGTAGTGCCCGGAACCGCCGCCGGTGACCACGGCGACCTTGCCCCGCCGCGGCCGCTTGGCCCGCACCACCCCGCCCGGCACCTGCCGGACGTAGGAGGGGTGCGCGGCCACGAAGCCGGTCACCATGTCCTCGGTGAACGTCGCCGGGTCGTCGTACAAGCGCGTCATCGCACTTCTCCCTAAGCAGCAGTCAGGAGCTCGCGCCCCAGTGCGGGCGGGCGCGGTCGATCGAAACCAGGTACTCGCGGTAGCCGCGTTCGTAGAACTCCACCGCGTTCGGGTGCGGCTGCACGGTGCGGCGCGCCGCGGCCCACTTCTCGCGGTCCACCGGCTCGCCCAGCGAGTCCCACGCGGTCATGGCCGCGCCGCGCGCGCCCACGCCCTCCTCGTAGGGCACGTGCAGCGGCCGGCCGAGCACGTCGGCGAAGATCTGGCTCCACGCCGCCGAGCGCGCCCCGCCACCGCAGGCCGAGACCTCGCCGGTCAGCCCTGCGGACTCCAGGTTGTGACGGGCCGCGTAGGCCACCGCCTCGCACATCGCCCGAACCAGGTCCGCCTGCGAGGTGTCCAGCGACAGCCCGGTGAACTGGCCGCGCGCGTGCGGCGCCACGAACGGCGCCCGCTCACCCGAGGTGGACAGGAACGACAGCGCCGACGCACCACCGGCGCCGGGCTTGCTGCTGGCCAGCAGCGTTTCCAGCTGGTCCACACCGGCGCCGACCATCGCCAGCACCCAGTCCAGGTTGGCGGTGCCGACCATCGCCGGCATCACCCGCAGGTAGCGCTCCGGCAGCGGGGTGGCCAGCCACATGCCCGCGACCTCGCCCTGCGGGTCGACGTCGAACTCGTCGCGCAGCACCTGGCAGCCCAGCGTCGTGCCGATGACCAGGCTGCCGTCGCCGACGTTGCTGATGCCCGAACCGAAGGCGCAGGCGGGCAGGTCGAACGGACCCGCCGACACCGGCAGCCCGGCGGGCAGACCGAGTTCCTTGGCCGCCTTGCCGTCCAGCGCGAACAGCTTGTTCGGCGGCGCGGGCTCGGCCAGCAGCCTGCGGTGCTCGGCGACCCCGCACGCCTCCAGCGCTTCCTGCGAGTAGCTGCGCGTGGTCACGTCCAGGAACGGCAGCGAGGCGTCGGAGGCGTCCACGGTGATCTCACCGGTGAAGCGCTGCACGATCGCGTCGACGCAGTAACCAGCGACCGCGGCCCGCTCCAGCCGCTCCGGGGTGTGCTCGGCGAGGTGCGCCAGCAACGGCCCCGCCGAGCCGGGGAACATCCCCGACCCGGTGAGCCCGAACACCTCGCGCTGCACACCGGATTCGCCCCAGCCGTCCAGGATTCCGGCGGCCCGGGCGTCCAGCCACGAGATCGCCGGGCCGACCTGCTGGCCCTGGTGGTCGCGCAGCCACAGGCCGTCGCCCTGGCCGGTGATGGCCAGCGCCTCGACCGGTTCGCCCGTGGTCTCGGCCACCGCGGCGACCTCCCGCACCACGCGGATCACCGAGCTGATGACCTCGTCGAGGTCCTGCTCGACCCGGCCGCCGGGCAGCCGGTTGAGCGTGCTGCGCATGCTGTGCGTGACCAGGGCGGTTCCGTCGCGGTTGAGCAGCGACGCCTTGGTCACCGACGTTCCGACGTCAACACCGATGATCATGGCCGCAGGCCCTCGAACTGGGCCAGCACGTCGGGGTTGGCCACGAAGCGCGGGCGCTTGCCCTCCAGGAACAGCGCGACCTCACCGGCCACGATCTGCGCCGCGCGGTGCGCGGTCTGGCGCGTGGCACCCGCCAGGTGCGGGGTGGTGATGACGTTCGGCGCGTCGAACAGCGGCCAGTCGCGCGGCGGCGGCTCGATGTCGTAGACGTCCACGGCCAGCGCACCGAGCCTGCCGGACTTCAGCATCTCCGGCAGCGGCGCGTAGTCCAGCAGCCCACCGCGCGCGGAGTTGATCAGCACCGCGCCTTCCGGCAGCAGCTTGAGGTTGTCGGCGTTGAGCAGGTTCTTGGTCTCGGGCGTGAGCCGCGCGTGCAGGCTGACCACCGAGCTGCGGCGCAGCAGGTCGTCGAGCTCGACCAGCTCGACGCCGTCGCGCGCGGCGTCCTCGGCCTTGACGAACGGGTCGGAGACCAGCACGTGCGAGCCGAAGGCCTTGAGCACGCGGGCCACGATCTTGCCGATCGCGCCGTAGCCGACCAGGCCGACGGTGGCGCCTTCCAGCTCGATGCCGGCGTTCTCGTAGGCGTAGTAGTCACCGCGCCAGTTGCCCGACTTCAGCTCGGCGTCGGAGCCGGGGATGCGGCGCAGCGCGGCCAGCGTCAGGCCGACGGCGAACTCGGCGGCAGCGGCGGCGTTGCGGCCCGGCGCGTAGCTGACGATCACACCGTTGTCGGTGGCGGCCTGCAGGTCGACGTTCACCGGCCCGCCGCGGCAGACGCCGACGAACTTCAGGTTCGGGGTGGCGGCCAGCACGTCGGCGGTGAACGGCGCCATCTGGGTGGCCACGATCTCCGCGTCGCCCAGCGCGTCGAGCAGCTGCTGCTCGGTGCCGCTGGCCTCGTGCACGTTGCCGACCGGGCCGAACGGCTCCACCGGCCACGGCAGCTTCAGGGTGCTGAACTGCAGGTCGTGCGCACCTGCGCTGCTGCGCAGCGCGTCGACGAACACCTCGGGGGCGACGAAGTGGTCACCTGCGGCCAGTACGCGGGTCATGAGGACTCCTTTGTCACAAAGAGCTGGCTTGCGGCGCTACCCCGATTCTGCGTGCTCAGAACCGGGGTGGTCCGCCCGGCACGTCGGCGGGGTGCCGGGCGGCGGACGCCTGAGGGGAACGGGAGGATCAGCTGCCGACGGGCTCGGGCAGCGAGCTCACCAGGCGCTGCCGCACGTCGTCGAGGTCCGAGGCGACGTAGCTGGCACCGGCCAGCGCGTCCTCGGCGGGCGGGTAGTCGGCGTTGGGGATGGCCACCACGGTCATCCCGGCGGCGGCCGCGGCGCGCAGGCCGTTGCTGGAGTCCTCGACCGCGAGGCACTGCTTCGGGTCCTGGCCGAGCTTCTCGGCGGCCGACAGGTACACGTCGGGGCTGGGCTTGCCCTTGGGCACCTCGGCGCTGGAGACCGTGGCGCTGAAGTGCTCGATCAGGCCGTGGCGCTCCAGCACGGCGTCGATCAGCCGGCGCGGCGCGGAGGAGGCGAGCGCGATCGGGGCGCGCTCGGCGGCCTCGGTGACCATCCGGGCCGATCCGGGCAGCAGCTCGATCTCGCCGCCTTCGAGCGCGGCGATCATGTCGTCGACCACGATCTTCTCGGTGGCCTCGGCGGTTTCGGTGGCCTCGGCGAACCTCGCGAGGAAGGCCGACCACTCGGGCGCGCTCATGCCCTGGACCTGCCGGGTCTGCTCAACGGTCCAGGTCTTGCCGCGCGCGGCGGCGAACTTGGCCCACATCCGCTCCCACAGGTGCTCGCTCTCGACCAGGACGCCGTCCATGTCGAACACGACCGCGCTGTGGGCGCCGTTCGGCTGCTCGGACCGGGTCATCTCAAACCTCCCGCCAATCACTGACACGACTCAAATTAACATGATCAACGTTAATTGTCACCCTTTGGATGATAGTTCAGCATCACGTCCCTAACAGTCCGCTGCGAGCGGCAAGATGGCCGCATGGCGTCCGCACCGAAGAAGCAGTCCCCCCGCCTCCTGCGCCAGCAGAAGATCATCGACCACGTGGTCGCGCAGGGCTTCGCCAGCGCCGCGGAACTGTCCGAGCTGACCGGCGTCAGCCTGATGACGGTGCACCGCGACCTCGACGACCTGGTGACCAGGGGCCTGCTGCGCAAGTACCACGGCGGCGTCTCCGCCCAGCCCTCCACGGTGTTCGAGAGCAGCTCGGACTTCCGGCTGCACACCCACACCGCCGAGAAGGACGCGCTGGCCAGGGACGCGCTGCAGTTCATCACGCCCGGCATGTCGGTGATGCTGGACGACTCCACCACCGCGCTCGCGCTGGCCAGGCTGCTGCCGGACGTCGGGCCGCTGACCGTGGTGAGCAACTACCGGCAGGTCCAGGAGACGCTGCGCGACGTGCCCGACATCCGGCTGATCGGGCTGGGCGGCGAGTACTCCCGCACCCACGACTCCTACCTGGGCCTGCCCTGCCAGGAGATGATCAACGCCTTCTCGGTGGACATCGTGTTCCTGTCCACCTCGGCGATGAACGCGCGGCTCACCTACCACCAGGAGCAGGAGATCGTGCTGGTCAAGCGGGCGATGCTGGCCAGCGCCACGACCAAGGTGCTGCTGATGGACGCCAGCAAGGTGGCCCGCTCGGCCCTGCACCAGTTCGCCCCGGTCAGCGCCTTCGACCACGTCCTGCTGGCCGGCGACCTGGACGCCGCGCTGGTGGAGGAGATGCGCGAGCAGACCGACGTCCGCCTGGCCGCCCTGGAGTGACCGGCGGTACCGGCGCGGACACGCGGTGTGGCGCGGCCTGCGACGCGCTGAATTTCTCCAAATTAACGTCTTGCGCGTTAATATGAACGAGGTGCATGATAGCCAGCACTCGTAGACCGGCCCGCTGTGAGCGTGCGCCGAGAACTTCCACTCCTTGGAGACAGTGATGTCCCAACAGACCACAGCGGAGCGCCCGGCCAGCAGGCTCGACCGCATCGGTATTCCCAAGCCCCTGTTCTGGGGCTTCGTCGCCGTGCTGATCTTCATGATCGGCGACGGCGTGGAGACCACGTTCCTCTCGGACTACTTGCAGCAGCCCGAGGGCGGCGGCCTGCCCGGCTCGACCGCGGCGTTCGCCACGGTGACCATCTACGGCGTCGCGGCGATGATCGCTTCGTGGTTCTCCGGGACGCTGTCGGCGATCTGGGGCCCGCGCCGGGTGATGTGGCTCGGTGGCGCCTGGTGGATCGTGTTCGAGCTGCTGTTCCTGTTCGTGGCGCTGCCCTCGCACAACGCGACGCTGATCGTGGCCACCTACGGCATCCGCGGCTTCGCCTACCCGCTGTTCGCCTTCGCGTTCCTGGTGTGGGTGCAGATCGCCAGCCCGGTCAAGATGCGCGGTTCGGTCGCCGGTTGGTTCTGGTTCGCCTTCACCGGTGGTCTGCCGACGCTGGGCGCGGCGCTGGCCGCGCTCGCGATGGGCGGTTTCGGCCTGAGCCAGCACGCCACGCTGGTGCTGTCGCTGGTCGTGGTCACCATCGGTGTGCTCATCGGCAGCTTCGCCGTCCGCGAGAAGCACGGCCTGATGCCGATCGCCGACGAGTCGGTCAAGAACCCGCGCAGCCTCAAGCGGCTGGCCGAGGGCGTGGACATCCTGTGGCGCGACCGCCGCACGCTGGCCGGTGGCCTGATCCGCATCGTCAACACCGCGCCGCAGTACGGCTTCTTCGCGATGTTCCCGTTCGTGCTGGGCCCGGCCACGCCGGGCGGCGGCTTCCTCACCGCCGCGCAGGTGGCCACCCTCGCCTCCATCAGCTACGGCGCCAACATCGCCGCGAACCTGTTCTTCGGCGTCTTCGCGGACCGCTTCGGCTGGCGCCGCACCATCACCTGGTTCGGTTGCGTGGGCTGCGCCATCGCGACCCCGCTCTGGTACTTCACCGCGGTGTCTACCCAGAGCTTCGTGGTGACGGCCACCTTCGGCGTCATCTACGGCATCCTGCTGGCCGGCTTCGTCCCGCTGTCGGCGCTGATGCCGTCGATGGTCGCCCCCAAGGACAAGGGCGCTGCCCTGGCCATCCTGAACTTCGGTGCCGGTGGCGCCGCGTTCGTCGGCCCGGTCGTGGTCACCATCCTGTTCCCGCTGGTCGGCGGCGGCGGTGTGGCCATCGCGTTCAGCGTGCTCTACATCCTGGTCGCGTTCCTGAGCCTGAAGGTCAAGGACCCGGCCGACCCGGGTGAAGCCCGCAAGCTCGACACGGCGGCGACCGCGCGAGCGGCTGCCTGAGCGAAGTGATCGCGGAGCCCGCGTCCCCTCCCGGGGGCGCGGGCTCACGCGCATCCGGCCGTCGTCGCCCAGCACGACGACGAACCGGCCGTCCGGGGTGAGCGCCGGATCGCCGATGGCCTGCCCGGGCACGACCGTCCGCTCAGCACCGAAGACCTCGATCCGGCCGGACGGTGCGCCGACGGCGGCGAGACGAGCTCCGCCCGGCCGGACGCGATCAGCTTCCAGTGCAGCAACCCGGCCCGCGCCGCGGCCAGCACGTGCACCTCCCCCGTTCCCGTCACGAGCACCGACACCTCGTCCTGGACGTCGGTGCCTCCGAGCTCGGTCCACCTCGGCGCATCGGCGAAGCGGATGCTGACTCCGCCGGCGGAGTTCTTCGCCGCGACCACGATCCGCCCGCCGGGCACCACGGCAGCTCCCGGTCGTCCCACGTGCGTCAGCTGCTCCGCCACGCGCGGCGCACCGAGCGCGGTCCACGGTTTCCCGTTCGCCCGTACGAAGATCCCGCCGGTGTAGCGGTCCTGCGCGACGATCGTGCGCGCATCCGCGAGAACCGCCGAGCGCGGCACGAATCCCGTTGTGGGCACCACGAATTCCTCGACTCCGGAGCCCGCGAACAGCCGGTCGCCGCGCACGAACACGTGCAGTTCCCGGCCCGCGCTGTCGGTCGCGGCCCAGTTCGCGCCGCGCGGCCAGCGCTGCCGCATGCTCCGCAGCCAGGTCCCGTACGGATCACCGAGGCTCACCACGGGATCGTGCCGGGCGTAGCGCTCGAAGGTCGCCCGCTTGTCGGCCACGACCTCCAGCGGCAGGTTCGGCGGCGCATCGGCGATGTCGTAGTCGCGGTAGTGCACGAGGTGCGCCGGGATCGCGGCACGGCGCACCGCGATCTCGGCGAACCGCGCGGTCATCACGTGGTCCGGGTGGTTGTGGTGGGCTCCCCACTGCGGCTGGTTGCGGTGATCCGGCTCGGGGTCGTGAGTGCGGACGATGACGGGTGCGAAGTGCCGGTGGAGGCCGGTCAGCAGCCCGATCAACGACATCCGGTCGTGCTCGGCGACCGCGACCGCGGAGCCGTCCGGGCGCAGCGTGGTGACTCGCGCGACCGGATCCCGCCAGAGCCGGGTGAGCGCGTGCTTCCCGCCGGTGGCGCGCGGATCGTTGTCGTCGGGCAGGTTCAGGAAGACCAGCCGGACTCCCGGCCGGGCGCGCAACTCCTGGACCTCGACCTCCCGGCCTCCGACCCGCAGCGCCCCGCGCCGCCAGTCGTCGGCGGCCCCGGCCATCGCCGCGAACGCGGCTCGGGCCCCGGCCTGCCGCTTCGCGGCGTACTGCGCGGCCGGAAGCACATCGCTCTCCCCCGCGGTCAGGAACACCGTGGTCACTTCCGCCCCGGAACGCACCGACATCGCCAGATCCGGGTTCATGAACAGGATGTCGTCGTCCGGATGCGCCACGACCTGCAGGTGCGACCGCTGAGTTCCCGCAGCGACGGGAGCGGCGAGCACCACGAGCAGCGTGGCGATGATCAAGGCAACCGTTCTCATCCCGACCTCCGCTGTGCCACCGGAAACGTGGAGAGGACCACGGCCAGCGCTGCTCCGGCGCAGACCAGCACGACGTGCCACGCGAAGCCCGGCGGACTCCAGGAGAGCGCGAGCACGCCGTCCGAGGAGGCCGGGACTCGCACCCGCAGCAACCCGGCCTCGGTCGCCCCGACCGGAACCGGGCGGTCGTCCACCTCTGCGCGATAGCCGGGCCAGGCCAGCCGGGCGAACACGAGCTCACCGGAACCGTCGAAGCGAACGGTCTCCCGTGCCTGCCCGTGCTGAACGTCCTCGAGGACCCGCACACCGCGTGCCGCGCTCAACCGCCCTTCCGGCCAGGCGATGGGCGTTTCCCGGCTGAGCACGACGACTTCCCGGTCACGCCGTGCGATCCGCCAGCCGTCGGGAGCCGTCGTCACCTCGCGCAGCCTGCGCTGCACCACGACGTGCTCGACGCGGAGCTGATCGGCCAGCGGCCAAAGCCGGTCGTAGGCGCGCGGGCAGGTGGCACCGAAGTAGTTCAGGCAGAGCGCGGCGTGCAGGGCCGCGTGCCCGATCCCCGTGTAGGACACCAGGTTCGCCATCCCGGCAGCAGCCGGCATGTTGCCGAACAGCAGCTGCGACCACGCCTGGCCCGAGACGATCTGCCCGGGCGGGATCCGGTCGCGGTCGGCGATCTGCACGACGGTTCCGCTGCCGAGCGCGGCGAACCGCGTCCGCAACTCCCGCACGTCCGTCGGGAAGTGGTAGGCCGCGACGTCCCGGTTGACCGGGAACCACACCACCTGCAAGGCCAGCACGCACGCCGTGCCCAGGTGCAGCACCGCGACGAGCAGCCGGGCGCGCAGCGCCAGCAGGAGCAGAACAGCGACCACGGCCAGCGAAACCAGGTGCTTAGGCGCCTGCGCAGGCCAAGCGGCGACGGCCAGGTACCCGCCGACCAGCATCGACGCGGCGGAGCAGAACAGCCGCACCTTGAACCGGTCGGTGCGCAGGCCGCCGGACAGCGCGACGGCGAGCAGGACGGCGATCGCCAAGTGCAGCACCACGACGTTGCGCAGCGGCCAGCGGAACAGCCACAGGTTCGACGGTCCCAGGCACAGCAGCAGGTAGCAGCCCGCCAGCACCACCGCGCAGGCGCAGCCGCGCCACCTGACGGCGCGCCAGTCGAGCCAGGCCAGCAGCGGAACCGCGAACCAGGCGAAGTAGGTCGCGGGCACCGACATCCGGAACGCGCCGAACGTGGTGATCTGCGGGAGGAACGAGGGCAGGCTCGCGTTGAGGAGATCACCGACGCCCGGCACCAGCTGCCCGGTGTTGAAGAACGCGTACCCGGACCGCCATCCGACTTCCGATGCCGCCAGCACCGGGCCGTAGACCAGCGGCAGCGCGACGGCGACCGCGACACCGAGCAGCACCAACCGCAGCCGGTCCCGGCCGCGCTCGACCAGCAGCCCGGCGAACACCAGGCACAACGCCAGCACGCTGTAGGGATCACCAGCCGAGATGCAGAGGAAGCACAGGATCCACGCCACGAACGCCGGAACCCGGTCGCGCTGGCGCAGCGCCCACCACGCCCACGGCAACCACGCGAATCCCATGAGCGCACCCGCCCACGAGCCTGCCTGGAAGTACAGCACGAACCCGGACACCGGAAGCGCCGCGCCGAGCACCGAGGCGATGCCGCGCGCCGCGCCGTAGCTGCGGCACAGCAGGAACGTGCCGACGCCGAGGACGACGAGGAACTGCGTCTTCACCACCGCAGCGGCGACCGCGAGATCACCGATCCACACCACCAGCAGGAAGTCCAGCAGGTGCACCGGGTTCCAGATCCCGAACAGCGCCTCACCGGCCAGGTTCCCGCCCATCCACGAATCCAGGTCCAGCCCCAGCGGCCAGTCACCGGCCAGCAACCGCTCGCCCAACCGGTGCCACATCGGCAGGAACTGCGCCGCGCTGTCGTCCCAGAAGTAGAACGACGGGTTCGCCAGCAGCGGGATCTGGCTCAGCACCGCGACCACCGCACCGACACCGGCCGCGGCAGCCCAGTCGCCGAAACCCGTTCCGCGCCGCGCGGTCAGCACCGCCCGACTCGCGAAGAACGTCGCGGGCAGCACGGCGGCGCCTCCGACCAACGGCGCCAGCACCGGGTCGACACCGGCCACGACCGCGACGGCCACCGCCACTGCGCTCAAGCCGACCAGCGCCAGGTTCACCAGCGGGAACAGCAGGAGCGTGCGGCGCCGCACCGGGACGCCGAAGGTGAACCGGCAGTTGAGCAGGTAGGAGCACAGCGTGGCCACCGCGGTCGCGACCACGTGCGCCAGCAGGTACGGCAACAGCGCGAGCAGAGCGAAGTAGACCGCGCAGTGCACGGTCGTGTTCGCCCCGCCGACCAGGGCGAACCGCCCCAGCTGCGCCCCGCGCCGCATCACGGCACCCGTTCGACGGGCCGCGGCCGGTACCCCGCGACGTCCGGGCTCAGTTCCTTGACCAGGTAGTGCGGCCGGCGCTTGGCCTCGAAGTAGCTCCGCCCGGAGTACTCCCCGAGCACTCCGAGGAAGCACAGCTGCAGCCCGCCCACCCCGACGAGCAGCGCCCCGCACACCGACATCCGCGAACCGTCCACAATGGCCTTCGCCGTCGCGCGGGCGATCCACGCACCCGCCGCGCACGCCAGCAACGCGCCCAGGTACAGCGAGACGCGCAGCGGTTTCGCGTTGAACGAGGTCAGCCCGTCGAGACCGTGATCGACCAGCGCACCGAAGGTCCACTTCGAACGGCCGAACCGCCGCGGCGCGTCGCGGAAGGAGACGTAAGCGGTGTCGAAACCGATCCAGGCGAACAAACCCTTGGAGAAGCGGTGGTGCTCCGGCAACGACAGCACCGCCTCCACCGCGCGCCGCGACAGCACCCGGAAATCGCCCGCACCGTCGGGAATCCGGACACCGGTGAACCGGCGAGCCGCCCGGTAGTACGCCCTGGCGGGCAACGACCGCCAGCGCCGCTCGCCGCTCCTGGTGCGGCACGCGACGACCTGGTCGTAGCCGGAGTCCAGCAGCGGCAGCATCCGGCGCAGCAGCTCCGGCGGGTGCTGCAGGTCGGCGTCCAGCAGCGCGACGCGATCGCCCAGCGCGTGCCGCAATCCGCACAACATCGCCGGTTCCTTCCCGAAGTTGCGGCTCAGCGACACGTAGCGGAAGCGCGGGTTCGCCGCCGCCAGCCGGCGGGCCTCGCGCAGCGTCCGGTCGGTGCTGCCGTCGTCGACCAGGATCACCTCGTAATCCCGGACGCGTTCGGACAGCGCCGCGACCAGCGCGTCGTGGAACCGTTGCAGGCCGTGCTCCTCGTTGAAGCACGGCACCACCAGCGACAGGTACATGGCAGGTCTCATCCGTCTCGGCGGCCCCGAAGCCGCTGCGGTCCTTGAAGATTCGGCTCGAAGGTAGGTTCGACACCGGCCCGCACCCCCGCCCGACACACCGGCGGATAATCCGTCCGCGTGGCAGATCGGAACCTGCTCGCACCGCGGCGCACCGCCAATGGCAGGCTGGATCCATGTCGTCCGCGTCATTCCCCCGCCGCAGCGCGCGAACTCAGGGCTTCACCCTGGGCGCGCCCCGGAACTTCACCGCCACCGGCAACGGTGCGACGGTGCTCTTCCTGCGTTCGGCCTCCGGCACCGATCCCCGCAACTCCCTGTGGGCGCTGGACACCGCGACCGGCCGGGAGCGCGTGCTGGCCGATCCGGCGGCGCTGCAGGACAGCGACGAAGTGAGCCCGGAGGAGCAGGCTCGCCGCGAGCGCGTGCGGGAACGCGCGGGCGGCATCACCGGTTACGCCGCGGACCGCGCGGGGGACTCGGTCGTCTTCATGCTGTCCGGGCGGCTGTTCCACACCGCGGTCGCCACCGGGGAGACCCGCGAGCTCCCGGTCCGCCGGCCCGTCGCCGACCCGCGGCTGGACCCGGACGGGCGCCGGGTGTCCTACGTGTCCGGTGGTGCACTGCGCGTCATCGAAGTGGACGGTTCCGGTGACCGGGCGCTGGCCGAACCCGACGGCGCGAACATCACCTGGGGCGCGGCGGAATTCATCGCCGCCGAGGAGATGGGCCGCTTCCGGGGCTACTGGTGGGCGCCGGACGGCTCGCGGCTGCTGGCCGCCCGCGTGGACGAAACCCCGGTGCAGAACTGGTACCTCGGCGACCCGAACGACCCGGCGCGCGAACCGACCCCGATGCGCTACCCGGCCGCCGGGACGGCGAACGCCGAGGTGAGCCTCGCGCTGGTCGGCCTCGACGGCGAGCGCGTCGCGGTCGACTGGGAACGGCAGGCGTTCCCGTACCTGGTCACCGCGCACTGGTCCGGGCACGGCCGGCCGCTGATCGCGGTGCAGACCCGCGACCAGCGCACCCAGCTGGTCCTCGCGGTCGACCCGGCCACCGGGCGCACCACCGAGGTGCACCGCGACACCGACCCGCACTGGGTGGAGATCAAGCCGGGCTGGCCCGCCTGGACGCCGGACGGCCGCCTGGTCCGCATCAGCGCCGAGGACGGCGCGTACCGGCTCGTCGTCGGTGACCGGCCGTGGACGTCGGCACCGCTGCAGGTCCGCGGCATCCTCGACATCGGCGAGGACGACGTGCTGATCTCGGGCTCCGAGCAGGACCCGACGCAGGTGCACCTCTACCGCGTCACCGAATCCGGCGTCGAGCCCCTGACCACAGCTCCCGGCGTGCACAGCGGAACGCGTTCCGGCGAGGTGCTGGTGACCTCCAGCTCCACCCTCGACGAGCCGGGCACCCGCGTGCGAGTGCGGCTGGGCGGTCGCGAGATCGCCGAGATCGCCAGCCGCGCCGAAGACCCCGGCATGAACCTCAACGTCGAACTGCTGCGCCTCGGCGAGCGCGAGCTGTGCAGCGCCCTGCTGCTGCCGAACGGCTACCAGCCGTCGGACGGTCCGCTGCCGGTGCTGCTGGACCCCTACGGCGGTCCGCACTCGCAGCGGGTGCTGTCCCGCCAGCAGGGCTTCCTGACCTCGCAGTGGTTCGCCGACCAGGGCTTCGCGGTGCTGGTCACCGACGGCCGCGGCATGGCGGGCCGCGGCCCGGACTGGGACCGAGCCATCGCCGGTGACCTGGCCGAACCGCCGCTGCAGGACCAGGTCGACGCGCTGCACGCGGCGGCCGCGCAGCACCCGGAGCTGGACCTCGACCGCGTCGCGATCCGCGGCTGGTCGTTCGGCGGCTACCTGGCCGCGCTGGCGGTGCTGCGGCGACCGGACGTCTTCCACGCCGCGGTGGTCGGTGCCGGAGTGGTGGACTGGCGCCTGTACGACACCCACTACACCGAGCGCTACCTCGGCGACCCGAACGAGGCGCCGGAGGTCTACGAGGCGAACTCGCTGCTGGCCGACGCCCCGAAGCTGGACCGCCCGATGCTGATCGTGCACGGAACGGTGGACGACAACGTCGTGCTGGCCCACGCCCTGCGCCTGTCGGCGGCGCTGACCGCGGCGGCCCGCCCGCACACGGTCCTCCCGCTGCCGGGCGTCAGCCACATGCCCACCGACGAGACGACCAGCGAGAACCTCCTGCTCCTCCAGGTCGACTTCCTGCGCAAGTCCCTGGCGGGCTGAGCGGATCCTCGGTCGTGAGCGCGCAGCCGCTGCGCGCTCACGACCGGTGGGATCAGAGGACTTCCAGCGGGACCGGACGCTTCGGTGCGGGGAATGCCGCGTCCAGCTCGGCCAGGTCCGCGGCGGTCAGCTCGATGTCCAGCGCCGCCCGGTTCTGGTCGACGTGCTCCGGGGTGGCGGCCTTCGGGATCGCGCACACGCCGTCCTGCGCCAGCACCCAGGCGATCGCGATCTGCGCCGGGGTCGCCTCGTGGCGTTCGGCGACTCGGCGCAGCGCCGGCTCGCCGAGCAGGCGGCCCTGCTCGATCGGCGAGTAGGCCATCACCGGCAGGCGCCGCTCCCGGCACCACGGCAGCAGGTCGACCTCGACGCCCCGCCGGGTCAGGTTGTAGAGCACCTGGTCGGTCGCCGACCGGCGGCCGAGCTCACCGGCGAACAGCTCGTCCATGTCGGCCGGGTCGAAGTTGCTCACCCCGAAGCGCCTGATCTTGCCGTCGGCACGTAGCTGCTCGAAGGCATCCATCGTTTCGGCCAGCGGAGTGCTGCCGCGCCAGTGCAGCAGGTAGAGGTCAAGGTGGTCGGTGCCGAGGCGGCGCAGGCTGCGCTCGCACGCCTCGACCGCGCCGCGGCGGCTCGCGTTGTGCGGGTAGACCTTGCTGACCAGGAAGACCTCGTCCCGGCGCCCGCTGATCGCGGCGCCGACGACCTCTTCGGCACCACCGCTGCCGTACATCTCCGCGGTGTCGATCAGCCCGAGGCCCAGGTCCAGCCCGCGGCGCAGCGCGGCCACCTCGGCCGCTCGTTGCCCGCGCCGCTCACCCATGCCCCAGGTGCCCTGCCCCAGCACTGGCAGTTCTCCGCCACCGGGCAGTTGGATAGCACGCATGCACGCTCCCAAAGTTCAGTCGCTGCCGGGCGTGCGGCCAGCATACGGTCAGCGCTGCTTGGGCAGGACGGCTGTCAGCTGGAAGCCGCCGTCCTCGAACGGCGTGGCATCGAGCTGCCCGCCCGCCATCCGCACCCGTTCCGAGAGCCCGGCGAGCCCCGAACCGCCGCTGCCCACGTCGACGGGCTCGCCCTGCGGTGCACCGTTGGTGACCACGATGTGCAGCGCGCCCGCTCTGCTCGCCAGGTCCACCTTGATCACCGCGCCGGGTGCGTGCTTGGAGGCGTTGGTCAGGGCTTCCTGCACCACCCGGTAGGCCGCCCGCTCCACGGCCGGTGGCACGTCCGGATCGCTCAGCTCGCTGGTCAGCTCCACGTCGACCCCGGCCGCGCGGGCCTGGCCGACGAGTTCCGGGATGGTGTCCAGCCCGGTCCGGCAGGTGCTGCCCAGCCCGAGCGTCGCGCGCATCTCGTCCAGCGCCTGCTTGGCCAGCCCACGCAACCGGGACGCGGTCTCCTTCGCCTCGGTGTCGGCGGTGGTCGCGGCCAGCGCAGCCGATTCGACCGCGATAAGGGTGACGTGGTGGCCGACGGCATCGTGGATCTCCCGCGCGATCCGCGCCCGCTCGTCGGCCCGCGCGGTCTCCGCCTTGGCCTCCAGCTCCGCCGCGGTGGCCGCTTCGAGCCGGCGCAGGCTCTCGGCCAGCTTCTGCCGCAACGACACCAGCGCACCCAAGGCGACCGGCGCACCGGCGGCCAGCAGCACGTACGCCAAGGTCAGCACGATCGCGCCCACCTGCAGCGATTGGAAGATCAGCACCGGGGCGACCGCCACCGCAGCGGCCAGCACCACCCACCAGGCCAGCGACCGCGCCTGCGGTTGCGCCCGGCCCAGCGCGAACAGCGCCACGATCGACGCGGGCCAGCCGAGCCCACCGGCCAACGCAGGCAGGCACAGCAGCACCGCGATGCGCGGCCACCGCCGCCGCAGCGGCAGCAGGAGAGCAGCGATCAGACCGGACACCGCCGGGTAGCCGAACGGGTCCGGCGCGGCCAGCACCGCGCCCGCCGGGATCGCGACGGCCAGCACTTCGGCGGTGAGGTGACGCCACCGCACAGCGTTCACCAGCGGTCGCCCGCACCCGCGACGCGCTGCGCGATCAGCGCGGCCTGCACCCGGTTCTGCGCGCCCAGCTTGCTGAGCACAGTCGACACGTAGCTCTTGACCGTGGCCTCGGTCAGCCCGAGCCGCATCCCGATGTCGGCGTTGGAGCGCCCGTCCGACAGCAGCTCCAGCACCTGCCGCTCCCGGGCGGACAAGCCGCGCACCAGCTGCACCTCGTGCACGTTGTCGGTCGCGCCCCGGAACCGGGGCAACAGCCGCGCGGTGATCCGCGGGTCCAGCACCGCGCCACCGGCCGCCAGGTCGTGCACCGCCCGGACCAGCACCGCAGGGTCGGCGTCCTTGAGCAGGAACCCGTTGGCGCCGTAGCGCAGCGCGTCCGAGACGTAGTCGTCCAGGTCGAACGTGGTCAGCACGGCGGCCGCGGGCCGGTCCGGCAGCGAGGTCAGCTCCCGCAGCGCGGACAGCCCGTCCTTGCCCGGCATCTGCACGTCGATCAGCGCGACGTCCACGCTGTGGGCGCGCACCGCGGCGAGCAGCTCGTGCCCGTCGCCCGCCTCGGCGACCACCCGGATCGTGCCGCTGCTCTCCAGCAGCAACCGCAGGCCCCGCCGCAGCATGGCCTCGTCGTCGGCCAGCACCACCCGGATCGGATCCCCGCCGTTCACCGCCTGCACCTCTCGGTCACCTCCCCTGCTCCGAAAGGGTTGCTGAGCAGACTAGCGGGGTGTCCCGGAGGCAGCGCGCACACCACCCGAGCGAAGGGTGATCAGCGACGACCGCCCTTGCTGGCCTTGCGCTCGCGCACCCGCACCGAGATCCGCACCGGGCTGCCGACGAAGCCGAAGGTCTCCCGGAGCTTGCGCTCCAGGAAGCGCCGGTAGCCCGCCTCCAGGAAGCCGGTGGTGAACAGCACGAACGTCGGCGGCCGGGTCTGCGCCTGGGTGGCGAACAGGATCTTCGGCTGCCGACCGCCGCGCACCGGCGGCGGGTTGGCCGCGACGAGCTCGGACAGCCAGCCGTTCAACCGGCCGGTGGGCACCCGGGTGTCCCACGAGTCCAGCGCGGTGCGCAGCGTCGGGGCCAGCTTGGCCACCGCCCGGCCGGTCTTGGCCGAGACGTTGACCCGCTCCGCCCAGCGCACCCGGACCAGCTCGCGGTCGATCTCCTTCTCCAGCTGGCGGCGGCGGTCGTCGTCGACGAGATCCCACTTGTTGTAGGCGATCACCAGCGCCCGGCCTGCCTCCACCACCATGGTGATCACCCGCAGGTCCTGCTCGCTGAGCGGCTCGGACCCGTCGATGAGCACGATGGCGACCTCGGCGGCCTCGATGGCGGCCTTGGTGCGCAGCGAGGCGTAGTACTCGGTGCCGCTGGCGGTCTTGACCCGCTTGCGCAGGCCCGCGGTGTCGACGAACCGCCACACCTCGTCGTCGAGCTCCACCAGCGAGTCCACCGGGTCGACCGTGGTGCCCGCGACGTCGTGCACCACCGACCGCTCCTCGCCGGTCAGCTTGTTGAGCAGGCTCGACTTGCCCACGTTGGGCTTGCCGACCAGGGCGACCCGCCGCGGCCCGCTGGAAGCCCCGAACACCTCGCGCGGGGTTTCCGGGAACGCCTCCAGCACGGCGTCGAGCAGGTCACCGGAGCCGCGCCCGTGCAGCGCGCTGACCGGCATCGGCTCGCCCAGGCCCAGCGACCACAGCGAGTGCACGTCGGAGACGCCGCGCTGGTCGTCGACCTTGTTGGCGGCCAGCAGCACCGGCCGCTTGGACCGGCGCAGCACCCGCGCCACGGCTTCCTCGGTCTCGGTGGGCCCCACGCGCGCGTCCACCACCAGCAGCACCGCGTCCGCGGTGTGCATGGCCAGCTCCGCCTGCGCGGCGACCGAGGCCATCAGGCCCTTCGCGTCGGGCTCCCAGCCTCCGGTGTCGACCACCGTGAACCGGCGGCCGTTCCACAGCGCGTCGTAGGCGACCCGGTCCCGGGTCACGCCCGGGGTGTCCTGCACGACGGCTTCACGACGGCCCAACAACCGGTTGACCAGCGTCGACTTGCCCACGTTGGGGCGGCCGACCACGGCCAGCACCGGCTGCGGCACCGGCGGTGCGGCGTCCTCCGGGGCGGAGACCCCGTCGAACTCGGCCCATTCGGCCTCGTCGGACCACGTGCCGTCCAGGCCTTCCAGCGACTCGTCGGTCACGCTCGTTTCCCTCTCACATCGTCTTCGCGGTGGTCGGCGACCAGCCGGTCCAGTTCGGCGATCAGCTCGACCAGTTCGGTGCGCACCGCTTCGGTCGCCACGACCAGGCCGGTGCGGCCCTTGCCCGCGGGCAGCGCGATCGGCTCGCCGAACAGCACGTCGATCCTGGGCAGAAGCCTACGGCCCCGGCCTTCCGGACGTCGGGTGCCCCGGACCGCGACCGGCAGCACCTGAGCGCCGGACGCCCGCGCCAACCAGGCCGCACCGTGCTGCGCGCTCTCCACGTCGCCGGACCCGCGGGTGCCCTCGGGGAAGACGCCGACCAGCCCGCCCGCCTTGAGCACCCGCACCGCGGTCAGCAGCGGCGTGCGGTCGGCCTCGCCGCGCCGCACCCCGATCTGCCCGATTCGGCGCAGGAACCAGCCCAGCGCGCCCTTGAACATCTCCTGCTTGATCAGGAACACCGCCGGGCGCGGCAGCATTCCGAGCAGCAGCGGCCCGTCCAGCAGCGAGCTGTGGTTGGCCACCATCACCAGCGGCCCGGTGCGCGGGACGCGGTCGGCCCGGTGCACGCGGACCCGGAACGGCAGCCGCACGATCCGGCGCGAGATCCACCGGCCGAACCGGTGCATCCGGTGCGACGCGCCTTCGGGCAGTGTCTGGTCGTTCATGCGCCCGGACTCCCGTCGGTGAGCAGGCCGCGGCTCTCGACGTGCTTGTGCAGCTGTTCGAGCACACCGGCCACGTCCAGGTCGGTGGTGTCCAGCTCCAGCGCGTCGTCGGCCTTGCGCAGCGGCGCGACCTTGCGCCCGGAGTCCAGCGCGTCCCGGCGCTGCACGTCGGCGTGCGTGCGGTCCAGATCCCCGGCCCGGCCCTCGGAGACGTCCTGGGCGGTGCGCCGCTCGGCGCGGGCCGTCGAGGACGCCGTCAGGTAGACCTTCAAACCGGCGTCGGGCACCACGACGGTGCCGATGTCGCGGCCCTCGACCACGATGCCGCCGGGTTCGCGCAGAGCGCGGCCGATCAGCTCCCGCTGCAGCGCGACCAGCTGGTCGCGCACCTCGGCCACCGCCGACACCGCCGAGACCGCGCGGGTGACCTCCGGGCCGCGGATCTCCTGCCCGACGTCCTGGCCGTCGAGCAGCACCCCGGGCCGCTCCGGGTCGGTGCCCATGGTCAGCTCCGCCGCGCGCACCACGCGCACGACCTCGACCTCGTCCGAGGGCTCGACCTGCGCGCGCAGCACTGCCAGCGTCACGGCGCGGTACATCGCGCCGGTGTCGAGGTAGGTCGCGCCCAGTGCCGCGGCCAACTTGCGGGACACCGTCGACTTGCCGGTGCCCGACGGACCGTCGAGGGCCACCACACCGCGGAGCCTGGCGTGTGCCACGTGCTCTTCCTCCTGATCGTCGCCGCACCCGGCCGACGGCCGGACCAACCGTCCATTCTGCCTGGTCCCCGGCCGCCGGTCCGCATCGCGTCCCGATCCACTCGAACTGCCGGACAAATCCCGCCGATCACGGAATATGGTGAGCGGGTGGATGTAACAGTGACCCCGCTCCCGGGCCTGGGCACGCGGCAGGACTTCACCACCCGATCCGGCCACCGCATCGGCGTGATCACCTACCGGGACGGCCGGTTCGAGCTGATCGTCTCCGACCACGAGGACCCGGACAAGGTCGCCGCCTCCGTCGACCTGACCACCGCCGAGACCAGCGCGCTGGCCAACCTGCTGGGCGCCCCGCAGCTGGTCGCGAAGCTCACCGAGCAGCAGCGCGAGGTCACCGGGGTCACCACCTGGCAGCTGCCGCTCCCGCCGGGGTCGCCCTACGACGGCCGCACCCTCGGCGACACCGAGATGCGCACCCGCACCTCGGTGTCGATCGTCGCGGTGGTCCGCGACGGCACCGTGCACGCCTCGCCCCGCCCGGACTTCGAGTTCGCCGGCGGCGACCTGGTGGTCGTCGTGGGCACCAGCACGGGGCTGCGCGCCGCCAGTGAAATCCTGGAGAAGGGCTGACCGCAGCCCGCTCCGCCCGCCCGGTCCCCGACCGGGACACGCGTCGCCAACGCCGGTCCCGCGCGTGTCGGACCCACGACAACTCCATACGCAGGTAACACGCGAGAGGAACACCACGGTGCACGACACGGCGATCTCGTTGATCGAGCTCGGCGCGGTTTTCTTCGGTCTCGGCGTGCTGGGCAGGCTCGCCTGGAAGATCGGGATATCCCCGATCCCCCTGTACCTGCTGGGCGGGCTGGCGTTCGGCACCGGTGGGCTGGTCCCGCTGCACGGCATCGAAGCGTTCACGCACCTGGCCTCCGAGATCGGCGTGGTCCTCCTGCTGCTCCTGCTGGGGCTGGAGTACTCCGCGGGCGAGCTGGTCACCGGGCTGCGCCGCTCGTGGTTAGCCGGCCTGATCGACATCGCGCTCAACGCGGTGCCGGGCGCCGTGGTCGCGCTGATGCTGGGCTGGGGCCCGATCGGTGCGCTGACCATGGCGGGCGTCACCTACATCTCCTCCTCCGGCATCGTCGCGAAGGTCCTCGGGGACCTGGGTCGACTGGGCAACCGGGAAACCCCGGTGATCCTGTCGATCCTGGTCTTCGAGGACCTCGCGATGGCCGTCTACCTGCCGATCCTCACCGCGCTGCTGGCCGGCGTCAGCTTCCTCGGCGGGCTCACCGCCGTCGGGGTGTCGCTGGTGGTGATCACCCTGGTGCTGGTCATCGCGCTGAAGTTCGGCAAGTACGTCTCGGCGCTGATCGACAGCCCGGACCCGGAGGTCTTCCTGCTGCGGCTGCTCGGCTCGGCGCTGCTGGTCGCGGGCATCGCCTCGGAGCTGCAGGTCTCGGCCGCGGTCGGCTCGTTCCTGCTGGGCATCGCGATCTCCGGTTCGACCGCGGCGAACGCGACCCGGATGCTGGAGCCGCTGCGCGACCTGTTCGCCGCGCTGTTCTTCGTGGTGTTCGGGCTGAACACCGACCCGTCGCAGATCCCGCCGGTGCTGCCGGTGGCGCTGGCACTGGCGCTGATCACCGCGGCGACCAAGATCGTCACCGGCTGGCTGGCCTCGCAGATGCAGGGCGTGGGCCGGATGGGCCGCGCGCGGGCCGGTGCCGCCCTGGTGGCGCGCGGCGAGTTCTCCATCGTGATCGCCGGGCTGGCGGTGGCCTCGGGCGCGGTGTCCGGTGAACTGGCCGCGCTGGCCACCGCCTACGTGCTGCTGATGGCGATCCTCGGCCCGGTCGCGGCGCGCGTGGTCGAGCCGGTGGCCCGGCTGTTCGTCCGCCGCACCGCGCCCAAGGCCTAGATGTTGATTCCAGGCTCGTTCTGCGTGGCGGTGCGGGTAGCGGAACCTCAGAGCTTCCCTGGACTGCGGGTGCCCCTCCTGATGTATGTCCCGCACGGCGGCGGGGCCGTCCTCGCCAGGAAAGCACTGAGAACCCGCGGCGGTGCGAGCTACGAGGGTGGGTTAAGCGCTGCGCGCTTGCGACAGCTCGTGCCGGTGTTGCGATACGCCTCGCGGCCTCGACCAAAGAACTCAGTCGTCAAAAGCCCGAGCCCCAGGCGTCACATCCCGACGATGCGGTACAGGGAGCCGACTTCCTGGCGGTTGAGCGGGCGGATGGCGCCGGGGCGCTCCGTGGTCAGGCGGACGTCGCCGATCCGGGTGCGCACCAGGCGCTGCACCGGGTGGCCGACGTGCTTGAGCAGCCGCCGCACGATGCGCTTGCGGCCCTCGTGCAGCACGACCTCCACCAGCGCCCGGTTCTGGTTGGTGTCGACCAGCTTGAACCGGTCGACCTTCACCGGGCCGTCCTCCAGCTCGACGCCCTCGCGCAGCTTTTGGCCAAGGTCCTTCGGGATCGGGCCGATGACCTCGGCGAGGTAGGTCTTGCGCACCTTGTAGGACGGGTGCATCAGCCGGTTGGCCAGCTCGCCGTCGTTGGTGATCAGCAGCAGGCCCTCGGTGTCCTGGTCAAGCCGCCCGACGTGGAACAGCTTGCCCTGGCGCTCCCGCAGGTAGTCACCGATGCACGGGCGGCCCTTGTCGTCGGACATGGTGCACAGGATGCCGCTGGGCTTGTTGAGCAGCAGGTGGGTCAGGTTGTCGTTGACCATCACCCGGTCGCCGTCGACGTGGATCACCGCGGTCGCCGGGTCGACGCGGCGGCCCAGCTCCATGACCACCTCGCCGTCGACCTCGATGCGGCCTTCGACGATCATCTCCTCGGCCGCGCGCCGCGAGGCCACTCCGGCCTGGGACAGCACTTTCTGCAGGCGCACGCCTTCCGCGGCGGCGTTGGACGGGCGGTTCTCAGACGTCATCGATCGAATCCACTTCGGGCAGCAAGGGGGCGAGCGGCGGCAGGTCCTTCAGCGACGACAGGCCCAGCCGCTCCAGGAACAGCTCGGTCGTGCAGTACAGGATGCCGCCCGTCTCCGGGTCGGTCCCGGCCTCTTCGATTAGGCCGCGCCCTACCAGGGTACGGATGACGCCGTCGACGTTCACACCCCGTACTGCCGCCACCCGTGAGCGGGTCACCGGCTGCCGGTAGGCGATGACCGCCAGCGTCTCCAGCGCGGCGCGGGTCAGCTTCGAGCGCTGCCCGTCGAGCAGGTAGCGCTCGACGTAGGGCGCGTAGGTCTCCCGCGTGTAGAACCGCCACCCGTCGCCGACGCGGCGCAGGTCGATGCCGCGCTCGGAGTCGGCGTACCAGGCGGAGAGCCGCTGCAGCGCCTGCCGGATCCGCCGCACCGGCTGCTCCAGGGTGTCGGCCAGCAGCTCCTCGCCTGCGGGCACGTCGACCACCAGCAGCAGCGCCTCCAATGCAGCGTCGAGCGCGGCGTCGGACGTGAGATCCGGAGCGCTCGAAGTCTCAGTTTCCGCCTCTCCGCGATTCACAGTTGTGGTTGCGTCCGGATCAATCTCGCGTTCCGCGGTTTCTTGTGGCTGGGTTGCGTCACGGTCCCCTGAGGTGCGGTTGAGCTGTACTGGGGTTGGCACAGGTTCGCTCATCCGTACTCCTCCTCGTCCTCGTTGGCGCGCTGCACCTCGGCGTCGACCTTGGCCTGCTCCAGGCTGCCGCCGACCCAGCGCACGACCAGCTCTCCCAGCGGCGTCTCCTGCTCGAACTGCAGCACCTTCTCGCGGTAGAGCTCCAGCAGCGCCAGGAACCGGGCCACCACCTCCACGGTGTGCCCGCAGTCGGAGGTCAGCTCCGGGAAGGTGGCGCTGCCCTTCTCGGCCAGCCGCACCCGCAGCAGCGCCGCGTGCTCGCGGACGGAAACGCCGTGCTGGTGGATGTGGTCCAGCGACACCGTCGGCGGCGGCTTCGGCCGGAACACCGCGGCCGCGACCTCGGCGAACCGCTGCGGATCGACCCCGATCCGCACTTCAGGCAGCAGGTTCTCGAACCTCTCCTCCAGCGCCACCGAGCGCGGGTAGCGCCGCAGCGCCCCGGCCTCCAGCTCACCGAACAGCGCCGCCACCTGCTTGTACGCCCGGTACTGCAGCAACCGCGCGAACAGCAGGTCGCGGGCCTCCAGCAACGCGAGGTCCGCCTCGTCCTCCACGTCGGCCGCGGGCAGCAACCGGGCTGCCTTGAGGTCGAGCAGCGTCGCGGCGACCACCAGGAACTCGGTGACCTCGTCGAGGTCCCACTGCTCGCCCAGCGCCCTGGTGTAGGCGATGAACTCGTCGGTGACCTTGTGCAGCGCCACCTCGGTGACGTCGAGCTGGTGCTGCGAGATCAGCTGCAGCAGCAGGTCGAAGGGGCCTTCGAAGTTCTCCAGGCGGACGGTGAACTTGCCGGTGCCGCCGGACTCCCCAGCTGCCTGCTCCCCGGCAACGGGTTCGGTCACTCGCCGGGCTCCCGCAGGCGGCGGACCAGCTCCGAATCGGCACCTCGCTCGTCGAGGTCGGCCAGCAGCGCCGCGACCGCTTCCCGCACCACCCGGCCGCGGTCCACGGCGATGCCGTGGTCGGCCCGCAATGCCAGTCGCGCCTGCTCCAAGCCCAGCAACTCCTCGTCGGAGACGTACACGGTGATCTTCGCGTCGTGCTTGCGCCGACCCGACCCGGACCGCCCGGCACGGGCGGGCGCGGCCGGTGCCGCTTCCGGCACGTCGGCGTGATCCGCGCGAGGAACAGTAGTACGGAAGAGCTCGGCGGCTCCCGGCAGGGCGGCCCGCCGGGTCATCTGGCGATCACCTCGCGGGCCAGCGCCCGGTACGCCTGGGCGCCCGCGGAGCGCGGCGCCCAGCGGGTGATCGGCTCCCCGGCGACCGTGGTCTCCGGGAACCGCACCGTGCGGTTGATCACCGCGTCGAACACCACGTCGCCGAACGCCTCCACCACCCGGGCCATGACCTCGCGGGAGTGCAGCGTGCGCGGGTCGAACATGGTGGCCAGTATCCCGCTGATCTCCAGCTTCGGGTTCAGCCGCTCCTGCACCTTCTCGATGGTGTCGATCAGCAGCGCCACCCCGCGCAGGCTGAAGAACTCGCACTCCAGCGGGATGATCACGCCGTCGGCGGCGGCCAGCGCGTTGACCGTCAGCAGGCCCAGCGACGGCTGGCAGTCCACCAGGATGTAGTCGTAGTCGGCCAGCGCGGGCTGCAGGACCCGGTGCAGCGTCTGCTCCCGGCCCACCTCGGCGACCAGCTGCACCTCGGCGGCGGACAGGTCGATGTTGCTGGGCAGCAGGTCCATGCCGTCGACGGAGGTCCGGCGGACCACGTCGTGCACGCTGACCGACCGCTCCATGATCACGTTGTAGATCGTCTGATCCAGCTGGTGCGGCTGGACCCCGAGGCCGACCGAGAGCGCGCCCTGCGGATCGAAGTCCACCAGCAGCACCCGGCGCCCGTACTCCGCCAGCGATGCGCCGAGGTTGATCGTCGACGTGGTCTTGCCCACTCCGCCCTTCTGGTTGCACATCGCGAGGACCGCGGCGGGACCGTGCCGGTCCAGCAGCGGCGGTTCCGGGATGTGCCGAAGCGGCCGGCCGGTGGGACCGAGACCGCGCGGATTCGGCGCCAGGTCAGCGCCTTCCACGCGGCCCGTCGTCTCGGGGGCGATGCTCAGGTCGACCGCACCCCGGGACCGCCCTTCGGCGGAGGGCTGCGGCAGCGACATGGCGATCAGACTCCTTTTGGGTACCGGTGGCGATCAACCGCAGCCTAAGTGGCATTCACTACCAGCGGCAACGCGCCTCGCCGGGGTGTCCGAAGTTCCTTGTGATCTCCGTGTGATCAACGTCTACCGCCAATCCCGCCGCGCCGCATGCGCAGCGCGAGCAACTCACCCCGAAGCGTAAGCACGCGGGTGGGCCGTCGCGTACACCTCGCGCAAAGCGTTCACGGTGACCAGCGTGTAGACCTGGGTCGTGGTGACCGAGGCGTGCCCGAGCAGTTCCTGCACGACGCGGACGTCCGCGCCGCCCTCCATCAGGTGCGTGGCGAAGGAGTGCCGCAGCACGTGCGGGGAAACGTCACCGCCGATCCCGGCGCGCCGCGCCGCGGTCTTCAGCGCGTTCCACGCGCTCTGCCGGGAAAGCCTGCCACCGCGCGAGTTCACGAAGATCGCCGCGCTGCCGCGGCCGCGCGCCACCAGCGCCGGCCGGGCCCGCACCAGGTAGGCGTCGAGGGCTTCCAGCGCGGGACGGCCGATCGGCACCAGCCGCTGGCGGCCGCCCTTGCCGTCGAGCCGGACGGTCCGGTCGGTGCGGTCGACGTCGTCGAGGTCCAGGCCGACGGCTTCGGAGATCCGCGCACCGGTGGAGTACAGCAGTTCCAGCAGTGCCCGGTCCCGCAGTCCTTTGGCGTCGTCGCCACCGGCGTGCTCGAGCAGGGTGCCGACATCGCCGATGGACAGCGCTTTCGGCAACCGCTTCGGCAGGCTCGGCGGCGCGACCTCGCGCGCCACGTCGACCGCGAGCTTTCCCTCGGCGTGCGAGAACCTGTGCAGTCCCCGCGCCGCCACCAGCGCCCTGGCCGCCGAGGACGAGGCCAGCGGCGGCCGCTGCTCGGTGCCCTCCCGGAGTTCGGCCAGGAAGTCCGAGAGGTGCTGGGCGCGCACTTCACCGAGCCCGGCGATCCCCGCGCTCACCAGGAATTCGGCGTACCGGCGCAGATCCCGGGCGTAGGAGTCCAGCGTGCTGCGAGCGGTGCCGCGCTCCACCGCGAGGTGGTCGAGATAACCGCTGATCGCTTCGCGCAGCCCGATGGGCAGTGCGTCGAGCCCTTTCACCGCGCCAGCCGCCGCCGGAACCGCTCCGGCCGGTCCGTCCACTCCGCGTCGACCGGCCGCCCACGGCGGTCACCGTCGCGCACCGCCTTGGCCGCGAGCAGCCCCGACACCGCGGGCGAGTTCACGATCTCCCCGGCCAGCACCATGTCCACTGCTTCGGCGAAGGGCACCCGGCGCACGACCAGATCGGCCTCCTCGTCCCCGACCGCATCCGGGCGGTCCACATCGGACAGCCCGGTGGCCAGGAAGATCCGGATGCTCTCGTCGGTGAAACCGGGCGAGGACGCGACGTCCACCAGCACCGACCAGTCCGCGGCCGCGACACCGGCCTCCTCGACCAGCTCCCGCTGCGCGGTCCGGACCGGGGCCTCCCCGGCGACGTCCAGCAGTCCCGCGGGCAGCTCCCAGAGCCGCCGCCCCACCGGGTAGCGGTACTGGTGCACCAGCACCACCCGGTCCTGCTCGTCGACGGCGACCACGGCCACCGCACCGAGGTGCTCGACGACCTCGCGCCGCGCATGCCCGCCACCGGGCATCCCGACCTCGTCGGCCCGCAGCGCGAGGATCTTGCCGACGTAGACGTCCTCGCTGGCCAGGGTGGTGAACTCGTGCTCGCCGTTGGTGCGCGCCACACCGCTTCCCGTCATGTCCACGCCGCCCACCCTAGAGCCGGCGGGCGCGGCGCGGCGAGCGGCGCGGTCTCGCCGGGGCCGGGAATTCTCCGGCCTCCGGCGAGATCACCTGGTCACGCGCTCGGCGCGGGCTCCTCGGCCGGCTCCAGCTCGACCGGCAGCCGCTCGGCGGCGCGGTAGTCCAGCGCGGCCTTGACGAACGCGGCGAACAGCGGGTGCGGACGGGTCGGGCGGCTCTTGAGCTCCGGATGCGCCTGGGTGCCCACGAAGAACGGGTGCTCCTCGCGCGGCAGCTCCACGAACTCCACCAGCCGGCCGTCCGGCGAGGTGCCGGAGAACACCAGGCCCGCCTTGCTCAGGCGGTCGCGGTAGGCGTTGTTCACCTCGTAGCGGTGCCGGTGCCGCTCGGCCACCTCGGTCGAACCGTAGGCCTCGGCCACGATCGAGCCGTCGCGCAGCTTCGCCGGGTAGGAACCCAGCCGCATGGTGCCGCCCATGTCCCGGTCGCCCGAGAGCACGTCGTGCTGATCGGCCATGGTGCTGATCACCGGGTGCTGGCAGGGCTCCTCGAACTCCGCGGAGTTGGCCCGCTCCAGCCCGGCCAGCGACCGCGCCGCCTCGATCACCATGCACTGCAGGCCCAGGCACAACCCGAGGGTGGGGATGCCGTGCGTGCGGGCGTAGCGGATGGCGCCGAGCTTGCCCTCGATGCCGCGCACCCCGAAGCCGCCGGGGATCATCACGCCGTCCATCCCGGACAGCGCCCGCGCGGCGCCCTCGTCGGTCTCGCAGGTGTCCGAGCCGACCCAGGAGATCTCCACCTTGGCGCGGTGCGCGAAACCACCGGCGCGCAGCGCTTCGGTGACCGACAGGTAGGCGTCGGGCAGGTCGATGTACTTGCCGACCAGCGCGATGCGCACCTTCTCCGACGGGTTGTGCACCCGGTCGAGCAGGTCGCCCCACACCGACCAGTCCACGTCGCGGAACGGCAGCCCGAGCCGGCGCACCAGGTAGGCGTCCAGGCCCTCGCCGTGCAGCACGCGCGGGATGTCGTAGATCGACGGCGCGTCCGGGCAGGCCACCACGCCGTCGGAGTCGACGTCGCACATCAGCGCGATCTTGCGCTTGAGGTCCTCCGGCAGTTCCCGGTCGGCGCGGCACACCAGCGCGTCGGGCTGGATGCCGATGTTGCGCAGCGCGGCCACCGAGTGCTGCGTCGGCTTGGTCTTGAGCTCGCCCGACGGCGCCAGGAACGGCACCAGCGAGACGTGCAGGAAGAAGCAGTTGTCCCGGCCGACGTCGTGCCGCACCTGGCGGCAGGCCTCCAGGAACGGCAGCGACTCGATGTCGCCGACGGTGCCACCGACCTCGGTGATCACCACGTCCGGCGTGCGGCCGTCCTCGTCCGGCTCGGCCATCGCGCGGATGCGGGCCTTGATCTGGTCGGTGATGTGCGGGATGACCTGGACGGTGTCGCCCAGGTACTCGCCGCGACGCTCCTTGGCGATGACCGCGGAGTACACCTGGCCGGTCGTCACGTTGGCGTTGCGGGTCAGGTCGCGGTCCAGGAACCGCTCGTAGTGCCCGATGTCGAGGTCGGTCTCGGCACCGTCCTCGGTGACGAACACCTCACCGTGCTGGAACGGGTTCATCGTTCCCGGGTCGACGTTCAGGTAGGGGTCGAGCTTCTGCATGGTGACCCGCAGACCGCGGGAGGTCAGAAGTTCGCCCAGGCTGGACGCCGTGAGCCCCTTACCCAACGAGGAGGCCACGCCTCCCGTGACGAACACGTGCTTGATCGTGCGTGCTTGCGGCGCCAACAAATGCTCCCCGTGGTCAAGCCGTCGCCTGGCTGGATTTCTGCACTGGCAGGACGGCTGGATCCGTCGCTCCCACGGAATTCCAGCCTAACGCACGTCAGCCGAGCCGCGCACCGAGACCCCCGCTGCCGAACCAGAGCCGAACCTCCAGGTCAACCGCCATCCGGGCGGCCAACGACCTGTCGGCGAAGCTGTCCGCGCCTTATAAGCGGCGCCAGCCGCTTGGAGTACGCACGCAGAGTGACCACCGGCGGGTTCTGAGTGTTTTCCTGGCGAGGACGGGCCCCTCCGCCGTGTATCGGACATACATCAAGAGGGGCGCCCGCAGTCCAGGGAAGCACTCAGGTTCCGCCAAGCGACCACCCACGCAAACCAACCACCAGCAGACACATTGCGCTCAGCCGCGGCCGCTCGGCACCGACCCCTGCGCGCTGCTCGCCACGCCGTAGTGCCCGGCCTGCCGGTCGGCCTGCTCCCGCAGCGCCAGCACGATCGCCACCCGGCCGGAGCTGCTGCCCGCGTTGTCCACCGTCGACAGGTTCGACGCGATCGCCGGATCGGCCCGCGCCACGCCGACCGCACCGGTGCCGTCCGCCGAACCGGTCAGCACCGCGCCCTGTCCGGCGAGGTCGACCTGGGTGGCGAACCGGGCCAGCACGGCGGCCTCGTCACCGGCGTGGTCGCCCTCGAAGGGACCGCCGGTGAGCACCACCGCCAGCTGCGCGGGCCGCAGCCCCGGCGATGCGGTGGCGAAGCCGCCGTCGGCCAGCCCGGAGAACGCGGCCGCCCGCTCCTGGTCGCCGGTCTGCGGCTGGCCCGTCTGCGGGTCGAGCAGCGACAGCGGGCCGATCAGGCCGCCGGCCAGGGTGCCCGGATCGGCCGCCGTGGGCAGCTGGAGCCCGGCCGGCAGCAGCTCGGTGACCACGCGGCGCAGCTGATCGGCCCGGTCCGGATCGGCGAAGCCCTCGCCCAAGCGCACCTCGCCGGTCACGTCCGCACCCGCGTCGCGCAGCAGCTCCGACACCGCCGCCCGCCGCTGGTCGGACACCTCGGCCGAGCTGATGAGCACGACGCTGCGCTGCGCCAGCTGCCCCTGCACGGCCATCGGCGCCACCGCCGACTCGAACTGCTCGGCCCCGGCGACCTGCGCCTTCAGCGCGTTGCGCTCGGCGTCGAGCTGCTCGACCTGCCCCTGCAACGACTCCCGCTCCGCGCCGACCCCGGCCAGCAGCCGGTCGCTGATCGACGTCGAGCCGAGCACCACGCCGACCGCCAGCGCCAGGAAGACCGCGGCGACCGACACGATGTGATAGCGCATCGAGATCACGTGAGAAGCCCCTTGAAGTATGCCGCCACCTGGCCGCCCAGATCGGCGACCACGTGCATGAATGCGGTGCCCAGCCCGGAGACGAGCAGCGCCACGACCACCGCCAGCAGCACCGCGGCGATCAGCAGCACCACGGCGCTGGTCGGCGTCCGGCTGCGCTGCAGGGCGGCCACCGCGCGGCCGTCGACGATCTTGCTGCCCATCCGCAGCCGGGTCAGGAAGGTCGACGGGTTGGATCCCGACCGCCCGCTGTCCAGGAACTCCCCCAGCGTCGCGTGGAAGCCGACCGTGACCACCAGGCTCGCCTTGTGCGCATCGGCCAGCAGCAGCGCCAGGTCCTCCGGGTTGCCGGAGGCCGGGAACGTCACCGCGCCGATGCCGAGGTCCTGGATGCGCTCCAGACCGGGGGCGTGCCCGTCCAGGTGGGCCGGGATCACCAGCTCGGCGCCGCACTTGAGCGTCTCGGTGCTGATGACGTCCGGATCGCCCACGATGACGTCCGGCTTGTACCCGGCCTCGCGCAGCACGTCCGCGCCCGACTCGACGCCGATCAGCACCGGCCGGTACTCGCGGATGTACTTGCGCAGCCGCTTGAGGTCGTCGGCGTGGCCGTAGCCCGGCGCCAGCACGAGGACCGGGCGGTCCTCCAGCGACGCGCTCAGGTCGGGCACGCCGATGCCGTCCAGGATGAGCGTCCGCTCCCGGCGCAGGAACTCGATGGTGTTCGCGGAGAACGCCTCGAGCTGCGCCGACATCCCGGCCTTGGCCTCGATGAGCAGGTCGGCGACCGAGTCGGCGTCCTGCGCCGTGCCGCGGCCGACCTCCCGCTCGCCGACGAACACCCCGCCCTCGTGCAGCCGGAGCTTCGTGCCGTCCTTGATCTGGCGCGCGAACTCGGGGCCGACGCTGTCGACCAGCGCGATCCCGGCCGACAGCAGCACGTCGGGCCCGAGGTTCGGGTAGCGCCCGGAGATCGACGGGGCGGCGTTGACCACCCCGACCACACCGGCCGAGACCAGCGCTTCAGCCGTGCGCCGGTCCAGATCGGCGTGGTCGAGCACCGCGATGTCGCCGGGCCGGACCCGGCGCAGCACGTCGTCGCTGCGACGCTCGATCCGGGCGATCCCGACCACACCGGGCAGGTTCCCCTGCTGGCGAGCAAGCAGACCGCTGAGTTTCATGCACCGATGGTGACAAACCGATCACCCGATTTCGGTCCGCCACGCCGAGACAATTGACCCGTATGGCCCAGAAAATGTTCGGCCAAATAGCCCAGCTTCTACGCCCCGCTCTTCTCCTTCTTCTTGGCGGGCTTCTTCCGCCGGGAGAAGCGGGCCTGCGCCAGCTTGTACGCGGTCGCGGTGTTCAGCAGCTCCTCGGCGTGCGCGCGGCCGGTCTCGGTGGAGTCCATCCCGGCCAGCATCCGGGCCAGCTCCACCACCCGCCGCTCGTCGGCCACCACCCGCACGTCGCTGCGGGTCAGCCCGCCCTCGGAGCTGCCCTTGTCGACCACCAGGTGGCGGTCGGCGTAGGCGGCGACCTGCGGCAGGTGCGTGACGACCACGACCTGGTGGGTGCGCGCCAGCCGGGCCAGCCGCCGTCCGATCTCCACCGCGGCTCGACCGCCGACCCCGGCGTCGACCTCGTCGAAGACGAGCGTGGGCACGGTGTCGGCGTCGGCCAGCACCACCTCCAGCGCCAGCATCACCCGCGACAGCTCACCGCCCGAAGCGCCCTTGTGGATCGGCAGCGCGGGGGCGCCGGAGTGCGCGATCAGCTGCAGCTCGACCTCGTCCACGCCGTCCGGTCCCGCGTGCACGCTCTCGCCGCGCACCTGCAGCGCGCTCGGGTCGCCCGCGTCGGCCGGCTTCGGCTGCACCACGACCTCCAGCCGGGCTTGCGCCATGGCCAGGCCGTCCAGCTCCTCGGACACCGCCGCCGAGAGCCCGACCGCGGCCTCCCGCCGCGCTTCGGTGAGCTCCGCGGCCAGCTCGGCCAGTTCCGCGGCGAGCTCGTCGCGACGCGCGGCCAGCGCCGCCAGCGCCTCCTCCGAGGTGTCCATTCCGGACAGCCGGGCGCGGGCTTCCTCCGCCCAGGCCAGCACGCCGTCGACGTCCGCCGCGTACTTCTTGGTCAGCATCTTGAGCTCGGCCTGCCGGGCCAGCACCTGCTCCAGGCGGGCCGGATCGGCGTCCAGCCGGTCCAGGTACCCGCCGAGCTCGCCACCGACATCTGCCAGCACCGCAACGGCTTCGGCCACCCGCGGCTCCAGCTCCCGCAGCGCCGGGTCCTCGGCGGTGGACAGCCGCCGCCGGGCCTCGCCGATCAGCCCGATCGCACCGGGCGCGTCCGGATCCCCGTCCGCCGCACCGGTCAGCGCGTGGTGGGCACCCGCGGCGATCTCCCGCAGCTGGTCCACGTCCGCCAGCCGCCGGGCCTCGTCGACCAGCGCGACGTCCTCGCCCGGTTCCGGCCCGACCGCCTCGATCTCGCTCAACCCGTGCCGCAGCAGGTCGGCTTCCCTGGCCAGTTCCCGCGAGCGCTCGGTGCGTTCGGTCAGCTCCCGGACCGCCTCGGCCCATTCCGCGCGCACCCGCTGGTAGTTCGCGAGCACCTGAAGCACCGGTTCCCCGGCGAAGCGGTCGAGCACCGCCCGCTGCTCGCCGGAGCGCAGCAACCGCAGCTGGTCGTTCTGGCCGTGCACCGCCAGAACCTGCTCGGCCAGCTCGGACAGCACGGCGTTGGGCACCGAACGGCCGCCGAGGTGGGCGCGGGAACGACCGTCGGCGGTGACCGTGCGCAGCGCGATGAGGCTCCCGTCCTCGTCGGGTTCGGCCCCGGCGTCGGAAGCGACCTTGGCCGCAGGTGAGTCGATCGTGGTCTGGAACCGGCCCTCCACGACAGCACGCTGCGCACCGGAGCGGACCCGGGAGGCGTCGGCGCGACCGCCGCCGAGCAGGTGCAACCCGGTGACCACCATCGTCTTGCCGGCCCCGGTCTCACCGGTGACCACGGTCAACCCCGCGTGCAGTGCGAGCGTGGCGTCGTCGATGACGCCCAGTCCCTGGATGCGCATCTCCGCCAACACATCAAGCACCCTACTGGCACGCCCGGACGCGCGACGCCCCGCTGGGAATAACGAAACGCTGAACTCGCCCGTGCGCTGCTCAGGGCGTGGCGGGGCCGCGCCAGCCCTGCACGGGGAGCTCGAACTTGCGCACCAGGCGGTCGGTGAAAGCGGTGTCGTGCAACCGCACCAGGCGCAGCGGGCTGTCCCCGGCCACGACCTCGACCCGCGCGCCGGGCGGCAGGTCGAAGTGCCGCTGCCCGTCGCAGCTGAGCACCGCGTGGTGCCCGTACTGGTCGATCTCCACCGCTACCAGCGATTCCCGCGACACCACCAGCGGCCGGGCGAACAGCGCGTGCGCGTTGCTCGGCACGACCAGCAGCGCCTGCACTTCGGGCCACACCACCGGGCCGCCGGCGGAGAACGCGTACGCCGTGGATCCGGTCGGCGTGGAGCAGAGCACGCCGTCGCAGCCGAACGCCGACACCGGATGCCCGTCGACCTCCACGACCACGTCGAGGATCCGCTCCCGGCTGCTCTTCTCCACGCTGGCCTCGTTGAGCGCCCAGGTGCTGGCCAGCACCTGGCCGTCGAGCTTCGCGGTGACCTCGACCGTCATCCGCTCCTCGACGTGGTACCGGCCCGCCACCACGGCGGACAGCGCCTCGTCCAGCGCATCGGAATCGGCCCCGGCCAGGAATCCGACCCGGCCCAGGTTCACGCCGAACACCGGGACGTCGGCCAGCCTGGCCAGCTCGGCCGCGCGCAGCAGCGTGCCGTCGCCACCGAGCACGAGCACCAGCTCCGTGCCCGCAGCCGCCTGCGCTCCCGGCGCCACCACCCTGCTGTAGCAGTCCGGGCTGAGCTCAGGCGCCTCTTCCGCCAGCACCCGGACCCGCAGGCCGGCGCCGATCAGCTGACCGGCGACCTTCTCCGCGGTGCGCAGGTTGTGCTGCCTGCCGGTGTGCACCACCAGCAGCACCTCTCGGGTCAACTCCCACTCCTCTACCGGTGCGAGTTCTTGACCGCGGTCTGCGGCCCCTGGCGAACCGCGTCCGCCACCAGCTCTTCGGCTGCCGCCACGTCGGTGCTCTCGCCCGGCCGCAGCCACAGGAAGTACTCCACGTTCCCGGACGGGCCGGGCAGCGGACTGGCCACGACACCGCGCAGCCCCAGACCGCTCTCCGCCGCGACCTGCACGACCTCCAGCACCGCCTCGGCCCGCAGCTGCGGATCGCGGACCACCCCGCCCGAACCCAGCCGCTGCTTGCCGACCTCGAACTGCGGCTTGACCATCGGCACCAGGTCGGCGTCCGCGCTCGCGCAGGCGGCCAGCGCGGGCAGCACCAGCTTCAGCGAGATGAACGACAGGTCCGCCACCACCAGGTCGACCTGACCGCCGATGGTCTCCGGGGTCAGCGCGCGGACGTTGGTCCGGTCGTGGATGTGCACCCGCTCGTCGGTCTGCAGCTTCCAGACCAGCTGCCCGTACCCGACGTCGACGGCCTCCACCTCGCGAGCGCCGCGCCGCAGCAGCACATCGGTGAACCCGCCGGTCGACGCACCCGCGTCCAGGCACCTGCGACCGGCCACGGTCAGACCGCGGGGTTCGAAAGCTTCGAGAGCACCCAGCAACTTGTGCGCACCGCGCGAGGCCCAGCCGGGATCGTCGATGTCCTCGGCGACCACCACCGGCGCATCCGTCTCGACCGCGGTGGCGGACTTGCGCGCGACCATGCCGCGCACGCTCACCCGTCCCGCGTCGACCAGTTCGGAGGCGTGCTCGCGGGAGCGCGCCAGCCCGCGGCGAACCAGTTCGGCATCCAACCGAGCCCTGCGTGGCACTGCGTCAGCTCCTGTGTGCACTCGTTGCGGAGAGGAGGTGGTCGGCCTTCGACAGCGCGTCGGTGAGCGCGGTGTGCACCGCCTCGAACCGTTCGACGTGCTCGGCGACGGGCATCTCCCGCACCTCGTCGAGTCCGGCGACCGCCGTCGCGATGGCGTCGATCGCCGACTGGCCGTCGTCGGCCTGGCGCGCCAGCATCGCGGGATTCGGCATCTGCCCCGGAGAGGTCATCCGCTCCTGCTCCCCTCGATCTCGCCGCGACACCTGTGCGGCGACGCCTCCACGCTATCGGAACGCCCTGACGCGGACACCGCGAGTCGGTGGCTCAGGCCAACCCGAGTTCGCGCAGCGCGGCCTTCGCGTGCTCGTCCGCGGCGCGCACCTCGACAGCGCCCGACGAAACGGCCCACCACGCCGCGCACAGCGCCCGCAACGCGGCGAGCGCATCGGCTTCGCCGTCGGCCCGGGACAGCTCCAGCCCGGAGTCCTCGACCCGGACCTGCCACCCGTCCTGCGCGCCGATCGCGATCTCCGCGGGTGCTTGCAGCAGTCCGCGGAGATCGGCGGCGACGTGGTCGGGGCGCATCTGCGCGGAAGCGGCGAGCAGGTCGCCGGCAGTGCTCACACCGGTCAGCACCATCAGCGACGGCATCCCGGCGTTGACCGCACCGGCGATGTCGGTGTCCAGCCGGTCACCGACCATCAGCGGCGCTCGGCCGCCCGCCGAGTCGACGGCGCGATCCAGCAGCGGGCGCTCCGGCTTGCCCGCCACCAGCGGTTCCTGGTCGGTGGCCGCGCGCAGCAGCTCGACCAGCGAACCGTTGCCTGGCATCAGACCGCGTTCGGTCGGCAGCGTCCGGTCGCCGTTGCACGCCACCCACAGCGCGCCGGCCCGGATCGCCAGGCACGCCTCGGCGAGATCGCGGTAGGCGATCTCGGTGGACAGCCCCTGCACGACGGCGACCGGTTCGTCGGCGAAGTCCGACACCGGCACCAGACCTGCTCGGTCCACTTCGGACGCCAGCGCGGCGGAACCGACGACCAGCACCCGGGAACCGGCGGGCAGCTTCTCCGCCAGCACCGCGGCGCCTGCCTGCGCGCTGGTGCTGACCTCGGATCGCTCCGCGGTCAGCCCCAGAGCCGCGAGGTGGTCGACGACCGCCTGGTCCGGCTTCGACGCGTTGTTGGTGACGTAGCGGACCTGGACGCCGCGGCGGTGCACCTCCCGGACTGCCTCAAAGGCACCGGGAACGAGTTCACCGCCGCGGAAGACCGTGCCGTCCAGGTCGAACAGCACGACGTCGTGGCCGTCGAGCAGCGTGCCGCTCACTGCGCTCGCGCGCTCCCTTCAGCGTCACCATCGACGACGTCCTTCTTCGGCGCAGAGGCCTCGGCGGCCTCCGGCGCGGAGTCGATCGCGTCGTCCTCCTCCGCGACAGCCTTCTCCGCCTCGTCGTCGAGCTCTTCCTCGTCGTCGAGGGCGTCCTCGTCCAGCTCGTCCTCGTCGGAGTCGTCGAGCTCGTCCTCGTCGGAGATCCCGGCCGCGGCCTCGGCCTCGGTCACGAGCTCCTCGACGACCTCGGGCCCGCCGAGCTTCTCGGCCAGCTCCTCCAGGCGCTCCGGAGCGTCGGTCTCCTCCTCGTCGTCGGCGTGCGCCGCGTGCACGAACCAGGTGAAGGCTTCGCGCTCGCGACCGGCGGCGAGCAGGTTGTCCGCGTAGGCGTAGAACAGCCGCGCGCTCCACGGGTCCTGCTGCTGCGGGTCCAGCTCCGGGATCTGCAGGCTCACCACGGAAGCCTCGATCTCACCGAGGTCCCGGCGAGCGCCGGCAGCCACGATGCGCAGCTCGACGGCGTCCTCCTGCTCCAGCTGAGTCGCCTCCTGGCTGCGGGCGAGCTCGACCGCGCGCTCGGGCCGGCCCAGCGCGCGCTCGCAGTCGGCCATCATCGCGAGGTGGCCGGGGCCGCCCGCGATGCGACGAGCCGCACGCAGCTCGGACAGCGCCTCGCTCCACTCACCGGCCAGGTACGCGGCGAGCCCGTTGGCTTCGCGCACGGACGGGATGCGGGAGGCCTTCTGCCGGGCGAAGCGGGCGTGCTCGAGCGCCTTCACCGCGTCGTCATCGACCAGCTGGCCGGCCGCGACGAGGTGCTGCGCGACCTTGTCCGCCAGGCCCTTCGGCAGCGGCAGCAGCTCGCGGCGCACCTCGGGGTCGAGCTCCTTGGGGTCGATGCCCTCGGGCAGCTCCGGCTCCTGCAGCTTGGGCTCGACGGCCTCGTCCGCCTGCTGCTCCGCGCCCTCGCGCACTCCGCCGCGGTCGTCACGACGGTCGTCGTGCCTGCGGTCGTCGCGGCGCGGGCCGCGCCGGTCGCGGTCCGGCCGGCCACCCCGGTCGAACCGGTCGCCGTCCCGACGCGGACGGTCATCGCGGCGGAAGCCACCGCGGTCGTCGCGCCGGTCGTCACGGCGGGGACGGTCGTCGAAGTCGCGGCGAGGCCGGTCCTTGAAGTCGCGATCGTCCCGACGCGGGCGGTCGTTGAAGTCGCGACGGGGACGGTCCTTGAAATCGCGGTCATCACGACGGGGACGGTCGCCGAAGTCGCGGTCGTCCCGGCGGGGACGATCCTTGAAGTCCCGGTCGTCACGGCGGAACCCACCGCGCTTGTCGTCGCGGCGGAAACCACCACGGTCGTCACGACGGTCATCACGGCGGAAGTCGCCGCGCTTGTCATCGCGGCGGAAGCCGCCACGGTCATCGCGCTTGTCGTCACGACGGAAGTTGTCCCGGCGATCCCGGTCGTCCCGGCGGAAACCACCGCGATCGTCGCGCTTGTCGTCACGACGGAAGCCACCACGGTCGTCACGACGGAAGTTGTCACGACGGTCACCGCGGTCATCGCGGCGGAAACCACCGCGATCGTCGCGCTTGTCGTCACGACCGAAACCGCCGCGGTCGTCACGACGGAAGTTGTCACGACGCTCGCCGCGGTCATCGCGGCGGAAACCACCACGGTCGTTTCCGCGGAAACCGCCGCGGTCGCCTCCGCGATCATTCCCGCGGTCGTCGCGCCGGTCCCGGTCGTCGCGCCGGAAGCTGCCGCGATCGCGGTCGTCACGGCGGAAGTCGCGACGCGGTCCGCGATCACTGCGCGGTCCGCGGTCGTTGAAGCCGCGGTCGTCCCGGCGGAAACCACCGCGGTCGTCGCGACGGTCATCACGGCGGTCGTTGTCGCGCCGGTCGTTGTCGCGGCGGAAACCGCCACGGCGGTCCTGGCCGCCCTGGCCGCGGCCGCCGAAGTCGTCCCGGCCCTTGCGGTCGTCGCGGTAGCCACCGCGGCCGCGGTCATCGCGGTCGTTGCGGAAGCCGCCGCGGTCGTCCCGCGAGCCGAAACGGCGCTGGCCGCCTTGTGAATCCCGGCGCTCGTAGCTCCCGCGGCCACCTTGGCCGCTTCGGCCGGCACCGGCCCCGCGGCGAGAGTCGCCGCGCCTGTCGTCGGAACCGGACACCGAACCTCCTGAAGCAGAAAAACTGAAGTCCCACCAGCGTAGCCCCACCTATCGGCGGGCCGCGGTGGGCCGCACCCCTGATGTGAGCGGGGGCAACTCGCGGTCGTGAAGTCGTTCATGAAAAAGGGGCCGACCGGAGATCCGTCCCGCAAGGACGGGTCCGGTCGGCCCCTCTCAATTAGTGTGTCGGCGGTGTCTTACTCTCCCACACCCTGTCGAGTGCAGTACCATCAGCGCTGGGGAGCTTAGCTACCGGGTTCGGAATGGGACCGGGCGGACCCTCCCCGCCATCGCCACCGACAACCCTAAACCCACCCACAGGCGGGAAAACCACAGGTCGTCACCGTATCGATGACACACAAATATTCTGTTAAGCCTGACCAACAACCATGGTTGTTGTCTCAGACACCATATAGTGGGTGCGAGCAATCTTCGTGAACAAGTCCTCGGCCTATCAGCACCAGTCAACTCCACACATTACTGTGCTTCCATATCTGGCCTGTCAACCCAGTCATCTACTGGGGGCCTTACCCCACAAAGGGTGGGAGACCTCATCTAGGAACAGGCTTCCCGCTTAGATGCTTTCAGCGGTTATCCCTCCCGAACATAGCCAACCAGCCACGCCCTTGGCAGAACGACTGGCACACCAGAGGTTCGTCCATCCCGGTCCTCTCGTACTAGGGACAGCCTTCCGCAAGTCTCCTACGCGCGCGGCGGATAGGGACCGAACTGTCTCACGACGTTCTAAACCCAGCTCGCGTGCCGCTTTAATGGGCGAACAGCCCAACCCTTGGGACCAACTCCAGCCCCAGGATGCGACGAGCCGACATCGAGGTGCCAAACCATGCCGTCGATATGGACTCTTGGGCAAGATCAGCCTGTTATCCCCGGGGTACCTTTTATCCGTTGAGCGACACCGCTTCCACCAGCCAGTGCCGGATCACTAGTCCCTGCTTTCGCACCTGCTCGACCCGTCAGTCTCACAGTCAAGCTCCCTTATACACTTACACTCAACACCTGATTGCCAACCAGGCTGAGGGAACCTTTGGGCGCCTCCGTTACCCTTTAGGAGGCAACCGCCCCAGTTAAACTACCCACCAGGCACTGTCCCCGATCCGGATCACGGACCCGAGTTAGATGCCCAGAACGACCAGAGTGGTATTTCACCAACGACTCCACACCCACTAGCGTGAATGCTTCACAGTCTCCCACCTATCCTACACAAGCCGAACCAAACACCAATACCAAGCTATAGTAAAGGTCCCGGGGTCTTTCCGTCCTGCCGCGCGAAACGAGCATCTTTACTCGTACTGCAATTTCACCGGGCCTGTGGTCGAGACAGCGGAGAAGTCGTTACGCCATTCGTGCAGGTCGGAACTTACCCGACAAGGAATTTCGCTACCTTAGGATGGTTATAGTTACCACCGCCGTTTACTGGCGCTTAAATTCTCCGCTACACCCTTACGGGTTCACGGGTCCTCTTAACGTTCCAGCACCGGGCAGGCGTCAGTCCATATACATCGCCTTACAGCTTCGCATGGACCTGTGTTTTTAGTAAACAGTCGCTTCTCCCTGGCCTCTGCGACCACCACCAGCTCCCACCGCAAGGGTGTTCACCAGCAATGGCCCCCCTTCTCCCAAAGTTACGGGGGCAATTTGCCGAATTCCTTAACCACAGTTCACCCGACCGCCTCGGTATACTCTACCTGACCACCTGTGTCGGTTTCGGGTACGGGCCATGCACACACTCGCTAGAGGCTTTTCTCGACAGCATGGGATCACTCACATCACCACAACGGCTACGCATCACCCCTCACCCACATGGTGTGCGGATTTGCCTACACACCGGGCTACAGGCTTACACCAGTACAACCACTCACTGGCAGAGCTACCCTCCTGCGTCACCCCATCACTTAACTACCGCCCAATCAGGTCCCATGCACCCATCACACTCGTCCGAAGACTCATGTGACAAGCGGATGGTTAGTATCAAAGGTTTCGCTATGGACGCGTATGCACGGGTACGGGAATATCAACCCGTTATCCATCGACTACGCCTGTCGGCCTCGCCTTAGGCCCCGACTCACCCTGGGCGGACGAACCTTCCCCAGGAACCCTTGGTCATCCGGCGGAAGAGATTCTCACTCTTCACTCGCTACTCATGCCTGCATTCTCACTCCCACACACTCCACAACACCTTCCAGTGCTGCTTCACCGCGTGCAGGACGCTCCCCTACCCAACAACACTAATGTGCTATTGGCATGGCTTCGGCGGTGCGCTTCAGCCCCGCTACATTGTCGGCGCAGGACCACTTGACCAGTGAGCTATTACGCACTCTTTCAAGGATGGCTGCTTCTAAGCCAACCTCCTGGTTGTCTCAGCGATCCCACATCCTTTCCCACTAAGCGCACACTTAGGGGCCTTAGCCGATGCTCTGGGCTGTTTCCCTCTCGACGATGAAGCTTCTCCCCCACCGTCTCACTGCCACGCTCAACTCAGATGTATTCGGAGTTTGGCTGATCTCAGTAACCCGCGAAGGCCCATCAACCAACCAGTGCTCTACCCCACCCAAGCAACACGCAACGCTGCACCTAAATGCATTTCGGGGAGAACCAGCTATCACGGAGTTTGATTGGCCTTTCACCCCTACCCACAACTCATCCCCCAGGTTTTCAACCCTGGTGGGTTCGGGCCTCCACACGGTCTTACCCGCGCTTCACCCTGGCCATGGGTAGATCACTCCGCTTCGGGTCTACACCACGCGACTCAGACGCCCTATTCAGACTCGCTTTCGCTCCGGCTACCCCCAACGGGTTAACCTCGCCACGCAGCAGTAACTCGCAGGCTCATTCTTCAAAAGGCACGCCATCACAACTGCTAAGGTTGCTCTGACGGTTTGCAGGCACACGGTTTCAGGAACTCTTTCACTCCCCTCCCGGGGTACTTTTCACCATTCCCTCACGGTACTATCCACTATCGGTCACCAGGAAGTATTTAGGCTTAGCGAGTGGTCCCGCCAGATTCACAGCACCCTCCACGGAAACGCTGCTACTCGGGAACACCATCACACGCATGAATCGCATTTTCGCCTACCGGGCTCTCACCGTCTACGGCCAGGTTTCCCAACCTGTTCAACTAACACGAAACACCACGCTGAGACGTCGGTAGCCGCCTCCAACAGTGCCCCACAACCCCGCACACGCAACCCCTACCAGGTATCCCACGCGCACGGTTTAGCCTCCTCCGCTTTCGCTCGCCACTACTCACGGAATCACCAGTGTTTTCTCTTCCTACGGGTACTAAGATGTTTCACTTCCCCGCGTTCCCCCTCATACCCTATACATTCAGGCATGAGTAACCCGACATCACTCGGGCTGGGTTTCCCCATTCGGACACCCTCGGATCACAGCTCGGTTGACAGCTCCTCGAGGACTATCGCGGCCTCCCACGTCCTTCATCGGCCCCTGGTACCAAGGCATCCACCATGTGCCCTACATAACTTGGCCACAAAGATGCTCGCACCCACTATA